>DASTLD010000097.1:0-8904 GCA_035715345.1 Longimicrobium sp. | reverse complement strand
GCGCGAGGCCGGCCTGCGCCCCGGCGCCGTCCGGCAGCGCGAGTCCGCGCAGCCCGCCGACCGCGTGCTGGCGCAGTCGGTGGAGGCCGGGAGCCAGGTGGCGCCGGGCACGGACGTGGGGCTGACCATCGCCATCGCCTTCGTGGAGCCCGCACCGCCGCCGCCGGATCCGGAGCCCGTGCCGGAGCCGGTGATCGACACGACGGCGCAACCGGCGCCCGTTCCCGCGACACCGGTCCCGGCGGAGCCCGATTCGCTGCTGGTGCCGCGGGTGATCGGGATGACGCTCGCGGAAGCGCGCGCGGTGCTGGCGGACGCGGGATTCGCCGCGCGGGCGGACTCCGGCGCCGCCGCCGACGCGCCCGTGCGGACGCAGGCGCCGGAGGCCGGGATGCGCGCCGCGCGCGGCGCGGAGATCGGCCTGGGCTTCGGGGGGAACGGCGCGGCGTGGACGTGGGCGGCCGCGGCGGGGCTGGTGGTGCTGCTGGCGGGCGGCAAGGCGATGTCCGGCCGCGCGGCGGCCAGGGTGGCGGAGAAGGCGGTGGAGAGCGGACCCGCGCATGCACACGTGATCGAGGTGCGCGTGCGGCCGGGCAGCCGGCCGGAGTTCGCGGTGGAGGGCAATCCCCTGCGCGGCGTGGACGTGGGGATGCGCGTGCGCCCCGGCGTGCCGGAGCCGGTGCTGGTGGCCAGCGGAGAGCTGATCGCCCGCGAGTACCGCTGAACCGTGTTTCCGAGTGCGGGAACCGGAGACGCGGGGGAGCGCATCGTTCCTCCGCGTCCCCTCTTTTCGACCTCCGCGTCCTCTGCGTGAATTCGCAGGTGGGGCACAGGGGCAGGACTGTCCCAGGTGGGGCGGGACCCGGGCACTTGCTTGCCGCCGCCATTTGTCGTTATCGTTGGCGAACTCGTTGTCCCGCAACGAGAATCACGCGATGGAACATCTGGCGCGGGAACGGCTCGCGCCCTGCTCCATGGCGGCACACCGGCCGGGGTCCCGCTCCCCGGCGCCGCATCCCGCGCATCTCCCGCTCACCCCGGCAGTAAAGGGGGCGTCCGTGCTCCACGTGCCACCACCGCTCCGCCGCATCCTGCTGTTCCTGGCCCTGCTGCTGCCTTGGGCCGGCGAGCTGTCCGCGCAGTTCAGGACCATGCCCGACGTGCGAGGCCGCACGCGCGAGGAGGCCGTCGCCATCCTGGCGAACATGGACCTGACGCCCGCCTCCATCACCGAGGTGGATTCGCGGCGCACGCCGGGCACCGTGGTCAGCCAGACGCCCGCGCCCGGCAGCGACCTGCGCACCGCCAGCGGGAACGTGACGCTGACCATCGCGCGCGCCCGGGTCATCCAGATCGAGAACATCACCATGCCCGACGTGCGGGGCATGCCGGAGGCGGAGGCGCTGGCCACGCTCCGCCGCGTCGGGCTCCCCATCGTCCGCGTCGACTCGTCGTTCGTGGAAGGGGAGCGGGCGGGCCTGGTCATCTCCCAGCGCCCCTCGCCGGGGTCGGACGTGATCCAGGGCACGCCGTCGCGCATCACCCTGGCGCGCTCCGGCCCCGCGGCCCCGCAGACCGTGGCGATGCCCAACCTGGTGGGCCAGCCGCTGGACCGCGCGCGGCGCCTGCTGCAGCGCGCCCGCCTGGGTGCGGGCGAGATCACCACGGAGGCCAGCCCCGGCGCGGCGTCGCGGGTGCTGCGCCAGTCCGTGCCCGCCGGCCAGCGCGTGGAGCGGGGGACCGCCGTGGCGCTGGTGGTGTCGACGACGGCCCCCGTCGTGGCACGCGTCCAGGTGCCGGACCTGTCCGGCCGCACGCTGGCCGAGGCGCGCGCGCTGCTGGCGCAGGCCACGCTGGCGCTGGGCGCGACGGACGAGATCGACTCCGACCGCGCGCGCGCCGGCACCATCTTCGGGCAGCAGCCCGCGCCGGGCGCTACGGTGAACGCCGGGTCGGCGGTGACGGTGGCCGTCGCGCGGCAGCGGCTGGCGGTGGTGCCGCGGCTGACCAGCCTGTCGCTGACGGCGGCGCAGGCGCGGCTGCGCGAGGCCGGGCTGCGGGCGGGCGCCGTCGAGCGGACGGAGTCGGAGTCGCGGCCGGCCAACAGCGTCATCGCCCAGTCCATCGCCGCGGGCAGCCGCGTGCCGCCGGGGACGGCCATCGGGCTGGACGTGGCCATCGCCCCCATCGTGGAGGAGCAGCCCACGGAGCCGCAGCCGCAGGACGATCCGCAGCCGGTCGACACGGCCGTCGCGGACACGACCGCCGTTGCCCGGCCGGACACGTCCGCGGTTACACCGGTCACGCAGCCGGTGGCGCGGGTGGACTCGCTGCTGGTGCCGCGGGTGATCGGGATGACGCTGGCCGAGGCGCGCAAGGCCCTCGCGGACGCCGGCTTAGCCGTGAAGGCGGACTCGGGGATCGCGGACAGCCTGAAGGTGGAGGCGCAGCGGCCGGAGGCGGGCACGCGCGCGGCGCGGGGCACCGCGGTGGCGCTCACCTTCCCGGGCGACGGGACGCCGGTGCCGTGGTGGGCCGTGGTCGTGGTGGTGGTGGCGCTGGTCGGCCTCAAGCTGCTGTTCGACGCCAGGGAGCGCCGCAGGATCCTGGGCGGCGCCAGGGAGGTGGTGGAGGCCGTGGCAGCGGGCGGCGCCTCCGCGGCGGCGCACGCCGCGGCGGTCAGCGTCAGCATCCGCCCCGCGTCGCGGGAGGCGGAGTTCGAGGTGGACGGCAACCCGCTGCGCGGCGTGAACATCGGGCTGCGGGTGCGGCCCGGCGAGCCGGAGGCGGTGCTGGTGGCCGGCGGAGAATTGATCGCCAACAAGGAGATTCATCATGCCTGAGCAACGCCCCTCGCTGGTCTCCTCCATCGGAGACCAGCTCACCGGCCCGGTGACGGACGCGCTCAAGCGCGTGGTGCCGGGCGGACCCGGAGCCGGCGCGCTGCTGGAGGCGCTGCCCGGCGACTTCATGGAGAAGGCCGCGCGCACGCTGGTGGACCGCATGCGCGAGCTGCTGAACACGCCGCTGGACCAGGTGCTGGCCGGGGCGTGGCGCAAGTACGACGGCTTCACGGAGTTCGCGGACACCACCAGGCACCCGCCGGGCGAGGTGAACGTGGTGGAGCTGGCGCAGCACACGGTGCGCTGGACGCAGCAGCCCGCGGTGGACGTGGCCTTCCAGGGCAACGTGCTGGCCACGCTGCACCTGGGCATCCAGGTGGAGATCAAGCTGGACGGCGGGCGGGTGACCGTGCAGGACGGCCACTTCAAGAGCCTGAGCGTGGGCACGCTGCACATCAACGCCCGCGTCAGCCTGGAGGGCGACCAGGTGGCCAAGTACGAGGACACGCTCAAGATCCCCGGCGAGCTGCAGTTCGGTGACGGCATCGCTATCGCGCCGCAGCGCGCGGCCGCCGCCATCGCCGTCCCCTCCATCGTCCGCGACCCGGCGCAGGTCAACTGACGAGCTGCAATCACGCAGCGGGAACCGGGAGGAAAACAGAGCCGCAGAGAACTGAATTCGTTCTCTGCGGCTCTCTTTCAAACCTCTCTTTTTTCCCCTGCGTGATTTCTTCTTTTCGAATCACTCGCAGCGGCCAGCGCCCCCGCGCCGAGCCAGAAGCCCAGGACCGCGCTCATCCCGACGCCGACCAGCGGCACCGGGAACGCGCCGAACGCCGGCGCCGCCGCCTGGACGGTGCAGCAGGCGGCGAGCGCGAGCGCGGGCGTGGACGGGCGGCCCCCGCCCGCCGACCGGAGCGGAAAGAGCGCCGTGGCGGCGAGCGCGGCCACCGCGGCGACCGCCGCCGCCGGCGACCACGCCCACGCCAGCCCGATGATTCCCTCCACCTCCGGCACGGGCACCAGGGGGTCGGGCCGCATGAAGGCCGCCGCGACCGCGAGCACGGTGGCGCCCGCCCCACCCGCCCGGACCAGCGCCGGCGCGCGGAGCGAAGCGAGCACGACGATCATCGCCGCTCCCAGGGCGGCCGCCTGCGAAGCATCCGGCTGCAGCACGAGCACGCCGAGCATCCCCGCCGCAACCGCCCAGCTCCAGCCCCGGTCGCCGAGCGCCGCGAGGGCGACCACCGCCGCCGGAAGGACCACGGCGGCGGCGTTCACGTGCAGGGGCCCCGCGTCGATCCACCGGTGCACGCCCTCCTGGCCGGGGTTGAGCAGGGTGGCGGCCAGGGCGGCCGGGGCAATCAGCAGGAACGCGGAGAGGCGGGGCGTCCGCGCGGCAACCATCCACGCCGCCGCCGCGCCCGCGCCCCACGCGGCAAGGTTCCGCGCCCAGGAGCCGGCGGGCACGCCGTGCGCCGCGGCCACCGCGCACCCGAGCGCCACCGCGGCCAGGGAAAGCAGGCCGAAGCCCGCGAGGAAACGCCCGCTGCCGGGAGCGTCGGAATCGGGGACCATGCGCATGGGGTGGTGGCGGAGGAGTGCGGGAGAATAGGTCAACTGAAAAGGCCTCACGCAGAGACGCAGAGGACGCGGAGAAAGACTCTCTGCGTCCTCCGCGTCTCTGCGTGAGATACAGTCAAAGCTGGTAGACGGGACGCAGCTTGTCCGCCAGGTAGCGCAGCAGCGGCTCGTGGCTGAGCGGCTTGCCGGTGACGCGCTGGCAGAGCTCGGGGGCCAGGTAGCGCCGCCCGTGGACGTGCACGTTCTCCACCAGCCAGCGCAGCAGGGGGCTGAAGTCGCCGCGGCGCAGGTGGTCGTCCAGGTGCGGCAGCTCCGCGCGCAGGGCGTCCCAGAGCTGCGCCGCGTACAGGTTGCCCAGCGTGTAGGTGGGAAAGTAGCCGATGGCGCCCATGGACCAGTGGATGTCCTGCAGCGCGCCCACCCTGTGGTTGGGCACCTCCAGCCCCAGGTCCGCCCGCATGCGCTCCGCCCAGGCGCCGGGCAGGTCCGCGACGGCCAGGTCGCCGCGCAGCATGGCGCGCTCCAGGTCGAAGCGCAGCATGATGTGCAGGTTGTAGGTGGCCTCGTCGCTCTCGATGCGGATCAGACGGGGCTCCACGCAGTTCATCCCCCGGTACACCGTCTCCACGTCCAGCCGCGACAGCTCCGGCAGCCCGTACAGCTCCTGCATGCGCGGCAGCGCCCACTCCCAGAACGGGCGCGAGCGGCCCACGAAGTTCTCCCACATCCGCGACTGGCTCTCGTGGATGCCGGTGCTGGCCGCCTCCGCCAGCGGCTGTCCGAAGCGCTCCGCCTTGGGCAGGTTCTGCTCGTAGATGCCGTGCCCGGCCTCGTGCATGGCCGCGTTGAGCGCGCTGGCGAACTGGTCCACGTCGTAGCGCGTGGTCAGGCGCGTGTCGCCCGGGCCGGCGCCCTCGCAGAAGGGGTGCGTGGACACGTCCAGCCGCCCCGCCTCCAGGTCGAAGCCCATCCGCTCCAGCACCTCGCGGTTGAACGCCGCCTGCTTGTCCACGGCCAGCGGCGTGTTCTGCCACGACGTGTCCGGCCGCGTGCCCTCCTCCACCAGCTCGCGGATCAGCGGGGTCAGGCCGTTGCGCAGCTCGCGGAACACGCGGTCGAGCTCCGCCGCGCGCATCCCGGGCTCGTACTCCTCCAGGAGCGCGTCGTACAGCTCGCCGCCCTCGGGCACGCCGAAGCACTCCGCGCGCTCGCGTTCCAGGCGCAGGAGCTTCTCCAGCCACGGCGCAAAGGCGGCAAAGTCGCCCGCCTCGCGCGCGGCCTTCCACTCGTGCATGGAGAGCGTGGTGGCCTCCGCGAACGCGCGCACCAGCGCCGTGGGCAGCCGGGTTACGCGGTCCAGGTCGCGGCGCAGCCGGCGCAGGTTGGCCGCGGCGTCGGGATCCTGCCTGAGCGACTCGTCCGCCTCGCAGGCGGCCAGCAGCTCCTCCACGCGTCCGTTCGTGCGGCGCTCGTGCACGAGCTGGGCGATGAGCGCCACCTGCTCGCCGCGGAGGGCGGCGCCGCGCGGCGGCATCATCACCTCCTGGTCCCAGCCCAGGGTGGCGTTGACGGAGTAGAGGGTGGCGATCTCGCGCAGCTCGGCCAGCAGCCGCGCGTACGGAGGGGAATCGGCCGGTTCGGGTGATGCTTCGCTCATCAACGTGCTGCTGGATGGATGCCGGGGGTGATGCGGCCCAACGCGGAGACGCGCGGCTCTCGGCGGAGAGCACAAAGTGCACGCGGATCCGCGCGCGCGCCATATGGTTCTCGCGGCCGGCGTGCACCGGCGCGCGGGCGGGCGCCCCCACCCGCTCGCTTAGGCTCGCACCCTTCCCCAAGTCTGGGGGAGGGTTGATGGACCTGCACGCGAAGCCGCGCGCCTCGCGGTTCAGGTCTCCCCCTCTCTCGCGCCGCGTGCGCGGGCCTGTCCGAATGGGCGGTCGTGCGCGGGCGCGGGGGAGGGGGTCGGGGGGTGGGGCCCCGCGCAGACCTCCGCCCCTCTCGTACTTCGTACTTCGTATCTCGTACTTCGTACTCGCCCTATACCCGCAGCTCCGGCACCGCCTCGCCCTCCGCGTCGGGGTAGCGCGCCAGCACGGGCGCCACCCACTCCTCCAGGAACTCGTCCACCTGCTCGGGAGAGCGGCCCACGTACAGCTCCGGGCGCAGGTCCTCCTCCAGCTCCGCGCGCGTCACACCGAACGCATCGTCGGCCGCGATTCTGTCCAGCAGGTCGTTGGGCAGGCCCTCGCTCTTGACCCGGTGCCCCGCGGCCACGCTGTGCCGGCGGACGCGCTCGTGCAGGTCCTGGCGGTCGCCGCCGCGCTTGGCGGCGCGCATCATCAGGTTCTCCGTGGCCATGAACGGCAGCTCGTCCATCAGCCGCCGCCGGATCATCTCCGGGTAGACCACCATCCCCGACGCCACGTTGTGCATCAGCAGCAGCACCGCGTCCACCGCCAGGTACGCCTCGGGGATGGCGATTCGCTTGTTGGCGGAGTCGTCCAGCGTGCGCTCGAACCACTGCGTCGCGGCGGTGAACGCGGGGTCCATCACCAGCGCGATGGCGTGGCGGCTGAGCGCGTTGATCCGCTCGCAGCGCATGGGGTTGCGCTTGTACGGCATGGCCGACGAGCCGATCTGCTGCTCCTCGAAGGGCTCCTCCACCTCCTTGAGGTGCGACAGCAGCCGCACGTCGTTGGCGAACTTGGACGCGCTCTGCGCCACGCCGGCCAGCGTGGCGAGGAGCGCGTAGTCCGTCTTGCGCGTGTACGTCTGGCCGCTGACGCCGTACACCTGCGCGAAGCCCATCTTCTCCGCCACGCGCCGGTTCAGGCGGTCCACCTTCTCGCCGTCGCCCTCGAACAGGTCCACGAAGCTGGCCTGCGTGCCCGTGGTGCCGCGCACCCCCAGGAAGCGCAGCGTGGCGACGCGGAACTCGATCTCCTCCAGGTCCAGCAGCAGGTCCTGGATCCAGAGCGTGGCGCGCTTGCCGACGGTGGTGGGCTGCGCGGGCTGGAAGTGCGTGAACGCCAGCGCCGGCAGCGCGCGGTGCTCCCGCGCGAACCGCGCGAGCGCCGCCACGACGGCCGCGATGCGCTTCGCGACCAGGTTCAGCGCCTCGCGATGCTGGATGAGGTCGGTGTTGTCGCCCACGTAGGCGCTGGTGGCGCCCAGGTGGATGATGGCGCGCGCCTCCGGTGCCTGCTCGCCCAGGTGGTGGACGTGCGCCATGACGTCGTGGCGGAGCTGGCGCTCCAGCTCCGCCGCGCGGCGCAGGTCAAAGTCGTCCAGGTGCGCGGCGATGGCGGCGACGGCCTGGTCGCTGATGGGCAGCCCCAGCTCCTGCTCCGCCTCCGCCAGCGCCAGCCACAGCCGCCGCCAGGTGCCGAACTTGAAGCGCGGCGAGAAGATGGCCGACATCTCCGCCGAGGCGTACCGCTCCGTCAGCGGGTTGGAATAGCCGTCGATGGACATCGCGCTCCGGCTCTCAGTCTTCCACCAGCTGCGGGCCGCGACGGCGCCGCGGGGGCGAGGCGCCGGCGTTGCTGGGATAGGTGACGGCGCTCAGGAACAGCCCCTCCGGCGGCGCGGGGGGCGAGGTCTCCAGCCCCTCCTCGCCCGCCAGCAGGCGCGCCACGTCGCCGGGGTCGCGCTGGCCCAGGCCGATGTCGACCAGCGTGCCGACGGCGTAGCGCACCATGTGGTGCAGGAAGCGGTTGGCGGTGACGTGGAACTCCAGCCCCACGCCCTCCCACGGCGCCCAATGCGCGTCCGTCACCGTGCAGCGGTCGCCGCGCTCCTCCTGGCCCGCCTTGGCGAACGCCTTGAACGAGTGCTCGCCGACGAGCGGCGCCGTGGCCGCCTCCATGGCGGACAGCTCCACCGGGCGCCCCAGCGGCCAGCACCACGGCGCGCGGAACGGCGAGTCCGCCTCCGGCGCCAGGCCGATGCGGTAGACGTAGGAACGCGCCGTCGCGTCGTAGCGCGGGTGGAACCAGGGGGTGGCCTCGCGCGCCTCCGCCACCCAGACGTCGTCGGGCAGGAGCGCGTTCATGGCCCGGCGCAGGGCGTCCGCCGTCCAGCGCGCGGGGACGTCCGCCGCGGCCACCTGCCCGGTGGCGTGCACGCCCCGGTCCGTGCGCCCCGATCCGACGACGGTGCAGGGCGCGTTGACCAGCTTGGACAGGACGCGCTCCAGCTCGCCCTGGACGGTGCGCTGCTGCGGCTGCACCTGCCAGCCGAAGAACGCGCGCCCGTCGTAGTGCAGCGTGAAGCGGATGCGGTGGGTGCCGGGGTTCGCCATGGCGGCGGAAACCTAGGCTGGGGCGGGGGAGTGTCAAGCGAAAAAGTGCGTGAGTGCGGAGTGCGTGCGTACGGGAGTGGCGATGGTGTCGGGGCGGTGTCGGCATAGGTGTGTGGGCGGCCTTCTACCGCGGGCGGCCCCACCCCCCGGCCCGCCCCCCGGCCCCCTCCC
>DASTLD010000096.1:0-6646 GCA_035715345.1 Longimicrobium sp. | reverse complement strand
GCCCGCGCCGGAGCATCTCCGGCGCGGGCTCTGTGCGTCCAGGTGCGGTCGGGACTCAGCCGCCGCGGTTGCTGACCACCTGGATGGCGCCCGCGGTGTTGTCGCTGCCGAAGCGCGAGCTGGCGGCCATGGAGTCCAGGTAGCGGATCTCCTTGATGGCCGTCGACTCCACGTTGCGGAGCTGGCTCGCGTTGCCCAGCCGCTGGCTGTCCAGGTACGCCTGGATGGTGGGCACGTTGGCGTAGCCGGCGGTGGAGGTGCCGCGCGTGCGCAGCCACTGCGGCCGCAGCGACTGCACCAGGTCGTACGCGTTGCGCAGCTCCGGGCGGGCGCGGATCTCCTCCTCGCTGATCAGGTCCGGGTTGCGGCGCGGCGTGGTCTGGCGGGCGGCGGTGGGCTCGGCGGCGGCGGGGGCGGGCGTGGTGGTGCCCTCGCCGGCGGGGGCGGCGCAGGCGGCGGTGGCCAGCAGCGCGCCGGCCAGCAGCAGACGGGTCACGTGCGTCATCGTGGGTCCTCGCAGGAAAGGTGGGTCGGGAAGGGTGCGGCATCGGCCGGGCCGCGCGGGGCGGCCGGCCCCTGTGTACACGCTAGCCACCCCCATCCGTTCCGCGCAAGCCGTGCGTGGTACGCGCCGTGCAACGGACCCCGCCCCCGCCGCCCGGCGGGTGAACGGATGGTACGGCTTATCGAACCGGAGGAAACGAGGATGGCCCTGGACTCGCTACGCGCCCTGTACGTGGACCAGCTCCGCGACCTGTACAGCGCGGAGAACCAGATCCTGAAGGCGCTGCCGCAGATGATTGCCAAGACGCGCCACCAGGAGCTGCGCACGGCCTTCGAGGACCACCTGCGCGCGACGGAGGAGCAGGTGCGCCGCCTGGACGGCATCTTCCAGGAGCTGGGGGAAAAGCCTTCCGGCCACCACTGCAAGGGCATGGAGGGGCTGCTCAAGGAGGGCCAGGAGATGATGGGCGAGAAGTCGGACCCCGACGTCCTGGACGCCGCCCTGATCGCCGCCGCGCAGCGCGTGGAGCACTACGAGATGGCCGGCTACGGCTGCGTGCGCACCTACGCGCGCATGCTGGGCCTCTCCGACCAGCAGGCCACCCTGCAGCGCACGCTCGACGAGGAGGGCGACACGGACCACCTCCTGACCGAGCTGGCCGAGCGCGTCATCAACCGCGACGCCCAGTCGAGCTGACCCGGACGCCGGTATGCGAAGAGGGGCGGCTCCCAACACGGGGGCCGCCCCTCGTATCACCACGTTTGTCATCCTGAGGAAGGCGCCTCGCGGCCCCGTGCGTGACACAGACCTGTGGCGCCGACCGAAGGATCTTGCCTGCCCTCGGCCGGGGTCCGCCCATACGCAAAGAGGCCGGCGCTCCCCTTCGCGGGAACGCCGGCCCCGGTGCATGCGGACAAGATTCTTCGGTCGCGCCCGGAGTGCCGCGCAGGACGAGGGCCGGTGCGGCGCTCCCTCAGAATGACAACGCTCGGGCAGGTAGGGTCTCTCTACCCTGCGAAGGCGCGCAGTCGCAGGCTGTAACCTGTAACCTGTCCCCTGTAACCTATTCCCTACTCCCTATTCCCTATTCCCTACTCCCGCTCCCCCTGCCGCCGCAGCGCATCCAGCCGCTCCACGTCCTCGCGCCACACGTTCTTCAGCACCGGGTGGCGCTCCATGTACTCGCGCAGGCCGCCCACGAGCGCGTCCAGGTTCACGCCATCGAAGTCCTCCTCCAGCGGCGGCGCAACACTCGGGGAATCCTGCGGCAGCGCGTCCATCGCCCCCACCTCGCCCAGCCAGACCACGCGGCCGTCCGCGTACTGGATGCCCACGCGCGCGCCGTCCGTGGCGTAGCTGACCGCGCCGTCCCACGGCATCACGTCGCGCACCTCGCGTCCCCGGGCGTCGATGCGCGGCAGGTAGAAGCGGTCGGGCAGGCGGATGGTGCGCGTGGGCATCGCGGCCTTGCGGTGGGTCAGGGCGCCGTCCATGGTGCCGACGGGGTGGAGAGGGCAAAAGAAAAGGGGCGCCGCTGGGCGCCCCCGGGGTCAGGCAAGCTGGACCACCGCCTCGCGGGGACGCATGCCGCCGGCCGAGCCGTCTCCCTGCGGCTCCGCCGCGTCCGGCTGGATGCGCTCGAGCTGGGCGCGCACCTCCACGAAGCGCTGCGCCTGCGCCACCAGCCCGCGGCGCTCCAGGAACGCGTTCAGGTGCTGCAGCACGGAGCACAGCGACTCGTAGCGGTCCTCCACGCGGCGCAGGCGGCGGATCTCGCGCACCAGGCGCAGCGCCGCGTCCGGGTGCATGGCGGCGATGTACGCCTGGTCCGCGTCGCCCATCTCCCCCTGCTCCACCACGTAGGCCGGCTCCGCGTCCGCGGCCGGCGCGTGCACCACCACGCGCGCGCTCTCCCCCGTCTGGTAGTCCAGCACCACCTGCGCCTCCCAGGGTCCCGGCGTGGCATCGCAAGCCAGGGACTCGATCTGGTACAGCTCGCGGTCGGTCAGGGGAATGTGCTTCGCCATGGGGTGATGAACCGGCTGGGGCTGGGGAGACGGCGTGCCATCGCGGGGATGAAAGGACCCGAAGATTGACGACCATCCGCCTGCCGCGCAAGAGCTTCGGACCGTTTTCGGGCACTGCGGCGAGGATGGTACGGTGGATGCGCTCGCCGCCGTGCGCCACCATCCGTTCACCGCCGAGAGAAGAGGCCGCCCGATGCGCCGACCCCGCCTGACCGCCGTCCTGCTCGCCGCCGCCCTGGCCGCCGGCGCCTGCGATGGGAAGGGCGAAGACAACAACCCCGCCGACGAGGAGCGGCAGCAGGCGGGCGCGGACTCGCTCTCCACGGGCGAGGCGGTGCCGACCACCGCGCCGCCCGCGGGCACCGTCAGCCCCGGTGCGCCCGGCGCCCCGCTCACGACGGATACCGCGTCGCAGGCCGCGCACACGGACTCCGGCCACACGGACACGGCCGCCACCGGCACGCGGCCCTAGCGGCGGGTCACAGCCGCAGCGTCTCGCCGTGCCGGAGGACGCGCGCGTCCTCCGGCGGCAGGCCGGCGTCCGCCCAGGCGCGGCGCAGGCGCACCGGCGGCTCCAGCGGGTCCTCGTCCGTGAGGCGGAAGGTGCCCCAGTGCATGGCCACGAAGGCGCCGCGCCCGCCCAGGCCGCCGTAGGCGCGCACCGCCTCCTCGGGGTTCATGTGCGCCGGCGCCATGAACCAGCGCGGGTCGTACGCGCCGATGGGCAGCACGACCGCGTCGAACGGCCCCAGCCGCTCCCCGATGTCGCGATAGCCGCGGAACCAGCCGCTGTCGCCGCCGAAGTAGACCGCGCGCCCGCCCTGCGCCCGCAGCGCGAACGATCCCCACAGCCGCGCGTTGACCGGGCTGGTGGTGCGCCGCGTCCAGTGCTGCGCGGGCGCGCAGGTGACGGTGACGCCGCCCGCATCGCCGTCCAGCGTCGTGGCATCCCACCAGTCCAGCTCCGTCACCGTCTCCGCGCCGCGCTTGGCCAGCCAGGCGCGGTAGCCCAGCGGGCTGATCCAGCGCAGCCCCGCGCCGAAGCGCTCCGCCAGCCGGCGCACGCTCCAGCTGTCCAGGTGGTCGTAGTGGTCGTGCGAGAGCAGCACCGCGTCGATGGGCGGCAGCGCGTCCAGCGCCACGCCGGGCGGCACGAACCGCCGCGGGCCCATCCACCGCAGCGGCGACGCGCGCGCGGCGAAGACGGGATCCGTCAGCAGGTTGAGCCCGCCGAGCTGGACCAGGAACGTCGCGTGGCCGATCCAGGTGATGCGCAGCTCGTCCGCCGCCGCGCGCGGCTGCGCGATGTCGCTGGGGACGAGCGGGAAGGCGCCGGGCGGCGGGTTGGGCGGCAGCTTCTGCCGCATCCGCTCCCACTGCCAGCGCAGGAAGCTGCCGCCGGAGCGCGCGTCCGCGATCTCCAGCGGCCAGGGGATGCGGAAGCGGCCGTCCGGCCCGTGGTGCGCAGGGCGATCAGGAGTCATGTTGCGGAATCTGGCGCCGTCATCCACCGCGGCAAGGCCGGTCCGCGGCGGCCGGAAGAGGCGCCCTGCACGTCCCCGAAGACCGATTCACAAAGGATTCTCGTGGAATTTCGCTACGCGACCGAGGCCGATGCGCCCATGCTGGCCGACATCAACCACCAGCTCATCCAGGACGAGTGGGGTGGCGGCGGGATGTCGCTGGACCGGCTGGAGGCGCGGATGCGCCGCTGGCTGGCCGACGGTGACTACACGGCCGTCCTCTTCCTGGAAGAGGGGGAGACGGTGGCGTACTCGCTGGTCAGCATGGACGAAGACAGCGCCTTCATCCGGCACTTCTTCGTGCTCCACGCGCACCGGCGCCGGGGTGCCGGCCGCCGCGCGGTGGAGCTCCTGTTCCGGGAGATCATCCCGCCCACGTTCCGGGTCACGCTCGACGTGCTCGCGAGCAACCGCGCCGGGCACGGCTTCTGGCGCTCGGTGGGGTTCAGCGACTACGCCATCCGCATGGAGCGCCTTCCCGAGTCCGACACCCGGGCCACGGCCCCCGCGGACGGGTGAGCCGCGCCCGTCCAGCCACGCCGGGCGGGCAGGGCGTTTCACCTGAGCCGCGGCATGCCCGCGGTGTCGACGCCGAGCGCCTCGTTGAGCGGGCACACGCGGGTGATGGCGGTCTCCGTGATGAGCGCGCCGCCCAGCATGGCCAGCAGCCCCGCCAGCCGGCCCGCGCCGCCGCCCCAGCGCGTGAACCCCAGCGCCAGCAGCGCCGGCCCCGCGACCATCCGCACCGTCCGGTCCGCGCCACCCACGTTCTCCCTCATCGCCCGCCCTCCGCGTCGAAATGTCTGCCTCGTGGGGGGCGCGGCACGTGCAGGCCACGTGCCGCGGGCCGCGCATCCAAGCCGTTGCCGGCGACGAACTTCCAACGGAGTGGGAGATGCCCCCGTGCCACCCCTCCACCGTCCGCCACAGGGTAGAAAAAAGCCCCTCCCCCGAAGTTGGGGGAGGGGTTTGGGGAGGGGGCCTCCGCTTGTGAAGCAGTCTGCCGCCTAACGCCGCCCTCAGCCTGCGCCCGCCGCCGTCTGCTCGCCCGCGCCCGACTCCGCCGCCGGCGCATCGTCCGCAGCCGCCGGCGCAGCGTTCGCGCCCGCATCCGCCGCGGGCGCATCGTCCGACGTCTCCGACGCAGCCGCATCACCCGGCACCTCCTCCGCGGCCGGCGCGGACGCCTGCGCATCGCCGGCCTCCGCGTCACCAGCGTCGGTCGCGGGTTGCGGCGTGGGTGCAGGTGCGGCGGGCGCCGCGTCCAGCCCCGTCTCCATCAGCCCGGCGACGAGCTGGGTGAAGCGCACGGGGTCGTGCGGCTCGGAGCCCTCGGCCAGGAGCGACCACCCCAGCAGCAGCTCCGCATAGTCGCCCACCACCGGATCGCTGGGGTTGGCGTCGAAGCGGCGCCGCAGGCCCTGCACCAGCGCGTGCCCGGCGTTCAGCTCCAGGATGCGGCGCTGGCGCATGCCCTCGCGGCCCATGCCGGCGAGGAGGCGCTCCATCTGGGGCGAGTAGTCGTGCTCCGCCACCACCAGCACCGCGGGCGAGCGCGTCAGGCGGCCCGACAGGCGCACCTCCTTGACCCACTTCTCCAGGCGCTTCTGCAGCGCGCCCAGGAACGGCTCGAACTCCTTCTTCCGCTCCTCGCCCGCGTCCTTCTTCTCGCCCTCGTCCAGCTCCACCGCGCCCTTGCCGGCGGAGCGCAGGCGCTTGCCGCCGTACTCGGTCACGGACTGCACCAGCAGCTCGTCCACCGGGTCCGTCAGGTACAGCACCTCCCAGCCGCGGTCGCGGAACGTCTCCAGCGCGGGCGAACCGGCGATCTGCTCGCGGCTGGCGCCGGTCAGGTACCAGATGTCCGCCTGCCCCTCCGGCATCCGCTCCACGTACTCCTTGAGCGTCGCCAGCGCCTCCTCGTCGCCCGACGAGCCGAACAGCAGCAGGTCCAGCAGCGCGTCGCGGTTCTCGTAGTCCTCCACGCCCTCCTTGACCGCGCGCCCCAGCTCGCGCCAGAACTGCTCGTACTTGGCGCGGTCGCCCTCCAGCATCTTCTTGAGCGTGTCGAGCACCTTCTTCACGAGCGCGCGGCGGATCTGCCGGACGTGGCGGTCGCTCTGCAGCATCTCGCGCGACACGTTCAGCGGCAGGTCCGGGCTGTCCACCGCGCCGCGCACCCAGCGCAGCCAGCGCGGCAGCAGCTCCTCGCTGTTCTCGCGTACCAGCATGCGCTTGACGTACAGGCGCAGGTTGGGCTTGAAGTCCGCGTACCAGAGGTCCACCGCCCCGCGCGAGGGGACGAAGAGCACCGCCTGGTACTCCACCAGCCCCTCGGCGCGCGTGTGGATGGTCTCCAGCGGCTCCGACCAGTCGTGGCTGATCTGGCGATAGAAGTCCGCGTACTCCTCCTGCGTCACCTCTGCCGGGGGCCGCGCCCAGATGGGCTTCATGGAGTTGAGCGGCTTCTCCGGCTCCGGGTCCGTTCCCTCCGGGGGGGCCTCGGGGGGCAGCAGGATGGGGTAGGTGATGAAGTCCGCGTGCTGCCGGACGATGCGCCCCAGCACCCAGCGGTCGGTGTAGTCCTCGAT
>DASTLD010000095.1:0-16424 GCA_035715345.1 Longimicrobium sp. | reverse complement strand
CGCGGGACCCGACCGCCAGACAGACCCGCGCTGCCGAGCGACGGATGACCCGGGCGGGCCGCGCTCGCCGCGAGGGCCGGCGACGCGGACCGCCCGGCGCCCGTGGAACTCGTGCTTGTTCGGGATCCTGCGAAGGTGCTTCGGGTGGTGGATGCCATCGCCGGCCGCCCTAAGGTGATCGGCGTCGACTTGGAGAGCGGCGCAGCGGCCTACGCTGCCGTGCGCGACAGCGTCCGCGGCGTTGCGGTGGTGTGGGCGCGCGATGCCCGCTGCGTCGACGGGAGAGGCAATCCCTTTGGCCGCGTGCGAGCCGCATGACCTGCAGGGGATGCGGGGCCGTCCATGCTTTCGCTGACGACAGGCTTGCGCGCCGGCCCCGCACCCCTAACCCTTGTGTGTCGTTAGGGCCGCTTTTGATGATCTTGCTCACCAACCCAGACCGGAGCACCAAAATGTCATACTACTTTCCTGACCGCCGCCAACTCGGAACATTCACGATGATCTTCCCAAACAAGGGCCTTCTTAAGTGCAATGCCTTTGAGCGCTGGGAGGATATCGACAACGGCCTTACTGTACGATGTGGTTCCAAGGGTACACTCCAACTCGATTTGGAAGTCGGTCTAACTGAACGCCACTATGCGACGCTCACCGGAAGTGTCTCTAGTAGTATAGGAGTAGAAGGCATAGCGGGGCTGAGTAGTAAGGTAGAGGAAACCATCGGCAGTGAGGTACAATGGACGATGGCCTCCAAAACCACCCACACAGTTGCCTTCGAAGCTCCTAAGTGCGGTAGGAACTCCCAATTGGTATATCAGTACATTCGGGAGTATGAACTATCGTACTATCGGAGCAGATGGCTCCGCTCGCCGGAGATCTGGGACCGCGTTTTAAAGGAAATGACCAACACTTATGATGTATTACCTGACATCGACGACGTGGATGACCTGTGTGAGTGTGATAATCCCCCGCAGGTGGTCCCATACGATGGCAGATTGTCTGTCGATCTAGGTCGGGTTAGCGCTCGTGTGCCCTTCAGGCATGTGGGTGATGGTATTGAAATCTCTTTTTTTGGAAGCACGTTATTAGCGACTGGTGTTGGTCGGGCGGAGTTCTCCGGGACTTTCCGTCGCGACACATTGCCTGAAATCTTGCTCATCCTTGGTGGTTTCTCGGAGGAAGAGGTCCAAGCAACCTTCACTCCATACAAGGAAGCTCTAGGGCTGGAACTCGAGGTCCAGGCGGTCAGTCACAACTACACAAGCCCGGTCAATTTGCTAGCACTGTAGCTTGCTGCGAGGTACTGAACTCCACCGGAAGGCTGGAGGAAAGTCTTGGCGCGCCTGGCACTAGAGTGAGGAACCGAGTTGCAGGAGGTTGCGAACACCCTAGAAGCGTGCGGAGCCATAGACCCGTCCATGCTTCGCCGGCGACAGTCTTTCGCGCCGGCCCCGTACCCCTGACCCCTTGATCCGTCAGGCGGTGAAGTCGTGCGACTCCCTCGCGACGCATGGCTCGCGCTACGCAGGGCGATGCGCGCGCGCGAGCCCGGGCCCCGGATCCTCACCGTTGCGCGCGCCGGCATGCGCGCGCTCCCAGATGTTCCAGAGGACCTGCGCGCCCGCCGCGCCGGCGAGCACCCCCGCGACGGCCACCGTGGACAGCCCCGCACCCAGGGCGCCCAGCAGCAGCGCGGCGGCGATCGTGGGAATCTTGCGCGCGGCGACCAGCCAGCCGCCCCGTCCCGCCCCCGCCTTTGCGTACGCGACGTGCACGATGGCGTGCGCCACGTAACACAGCGCGACCATCCCGCACACCAGCCACCGCAACGAATCTTCCAGGACGTGCGCATCCGCCTCGTGCGCCAGGTTCCCCACCGCGATCCCCGCTCCGGCCACCCCCGCCGCGAGCGGAAGCTGTGCGAAGATCCAGATCTTGTAGGGTCCGGTCCGATCGCTCGTGCGCACCTCCGCGATCGGCGCCTGGTCCAGCGTGTCGAAGAAGCCACACCAGATCGAGAACCCGACGAGCAGGCAGAGTGCCGCCGTCGTGAGCAGCGCGCCGGACAACGGCTGGTCGCGCATCGCTTCGACCAGGGCCACGAAACCCACGCCGAGGCTGATGTTGATGAACGTGCCGAACCGTTCCTCGACATGATGCGGATCGGGCGGCGCGATTCGATGCATGCGGGGGGAGGCGAACGGCGTGAGCAGGTCGATGCCGAATCCCACTCCCCACATCCAGAAGCGCCACGGCGCCGGCACCGCGGCCGACGCGATCCAGATGACACCGGCGAGGGCGAGCCCGATCGATTCGCGGCTGCATTCGGGCCGCGCCTGGCGCACGTAGCGGGCGGCCATGGCATAGCGCGCCGCGAGGACGAGGCGGAACACGCCGTAGGCGATGGCGAACGCCGGCGCGCGACCCGACGTCGCCTCCATCGCCGCCGCGGCGATCACCAGCGCGGCGCCGACCTGGACCAGCGTCATGAGCCGGTCGCTGATGTCGTCGGTGCCGAACCGGTCCGTGTAGAGGACGAATCCCACCCACGCCCACCAGACGGGACCGTGCAGGGCGAGATAGACCAGCGTATCGTGGCCGGTGACGTCGTGCTGGAGGCGCCGGGCGACCTGGTCGACCGCGACCACGAACACCAGGTCGAAGAAGAATTCGAGCCAGGAGGTCGGGCGCTTCCCCTCGTCTTTCCTCCGCAGCCGTGGAGGCTCGTACAGCGGCCGCTCGACCGGGCGGTGCGTACCCGGCGCGCTCTCGGACGCCGGCTCGTTCGCGATTCGCATGGGTCGTCCCGGCCCGCAAGGACCACACCTCACGCCGTGCCAGCGTCATCGCCGGCCGAGCCGGCCTTCCCGCCCTCGACCGGGTGCCGCCGGAGGAGGATTTCCGCTCCACAAACGATGGGAGGATAGACGTGCGAACGTTCACGGTTGCGCCACCACTCGCACTCCCTCCGCCACCTCGTCCGACGGGTACAGCACCACCACCTCGCCCGCGCGCAGGCCGCGCTGCACCTCCGCCTCCGCTTCGCCGCGGTGGCCGAGGGTAAGGGGGCGCAGGCGGGCGCGGCCGGCGTCGACCACGAACACGGCCCAGCCGCCGCCGTGGCGGAAGACGGCGCTGGTGGGCACCTTCAGCACGTCCGCGGCCTCCCAGGTCACCACCCGCGCCTCCACGCGGTAGCCCTCGCCCAGGCCGGCGGGCGCGCGCGGCAGGTCGCCGGTCACGTTCACGCGCTGCTCCTCCACCCCCAGCGCGGACACCTTGGTGAACGCCGCGGGCGAGACGGTGCGCACGCGCGCCTCCAGCGCCCCGCCGCCGCCCCACTCCTCGATCCACATCGGCATCCCCGGCCGGATGCGCACCGCGTCCGCCGAGAGCACGTCCACCTGGATCTCCAGCGCCGCCGCGTCGCCCAGCTCCACCAGCGGGGTGCCGGGCGCGACCGCCGTCTCGCTCTCCTGCGCCACCCGCAGCACGCGCCCGCGCACCGGCGAGCGGACGGGCGTCACCGTGGCCGCGGCCAGCCGGGCCGGGTCGGCATCGGAGAGCGCGGCGCGGGCGGCGCGCACCTCCGCCGCGGCGGCGCGGGCGTGCGCCTCCGCGCCGGAGACCAGGCGCGCGCGGGCCTCCACGTCGGTCGCTGCCTGCTCCGCGCGCTGCGCGCTCACGGCGCCCGCCTGCTCCAGCGCGCGCAGCCGCCGCAGGTCGCGGCGCGCCTGCGCCAGCTCGGCGCGCAGCCGCGCCACCGCGGCGCCCGCCTCCCGCTCCCCGGCCTGCGCGGCGGCCACGCGGGCCCGGCCCTGCTCCGCCGTCCGCGCGTCCAGCGGCGGCGCGGCAATGCGGGCCACCACCTGCCCGGGCTCCACCGCGTCCCCCGCCTCCAGCTCCACCCGCAGCAGGCGGCCCGCGACCGGCGCGGCGATCACGTAGCGATCGCGCAGCCGGGTCACGCCGTCCTCGTCCACCGTCACGCGCAGCGGCCCGCGGGCGGCGGCGGCGGTCTCCACCGCGAGCGGCACGGGGCGCAGCGTCCAGAGCACGAGCGCCACGGCCGCCAGCGCCGCCGCGGCGTAGGCCGCGCGGCGGACGGTGCGGCGCCGGCGCAGCCGGTTGGGCGCGCGGCCGGCGCGGCCGTTGGCCGAAGGCGGCGAGGCGAGCCGCCGGGCGGGGAGCTGCACGGTCGTGGACATGGCCTCCTCCTCTGGTTCATTCGCGGCTCTTGAGCACCGCCACCAGGTCCAGGCGGTGCAGCCGGCGCCGCACGGCCAGGGCCGCCGCCACCGCCATCGCACAGATCACCGCGGCCGAGAGCGCGAACGCGGACGCCGTGTAGACCATGGGGATGCGGTACGCCTCGCCGTTGAGCGCGGTGATCCACACGGCCGCGTAGGCGATGCCGATCCCCCACCCCACCGGGACGCCCAGCAGCAGCACCACCCCCTGCTCGCCCAGCAGGATCACGGCGATCTCGTGCACCGTGAAGCCCAGCACGCGCAGCGACGCCAGCTCGCGCGCCCGCTCCGCCAGCGCGATGCGGGCGCCGTTGTAGACCAGGCCCAGCGCGATCACGCCCGCGAACACGGCCACGATGACCAGGTTCTGGTACAGGTTCTTCGCGACCTGCTCCTCGAAGCTGCGCAGCATGGCGGCGGGCGAGGTGACGCCCGCCACCAGCGGCGTGCGCCCCAGCCGCGCGTGCACGCCGGCCTCCGCGCCGTCCGCGAGCGCCAGGTGCGCCCCGGAGACGGCCGGCCCCTCGCCCAGCGCGCGGGCCAGCCAGCGCAGGTCCGCGTAGGCGTTGGCGCCGAACAGGTCGTCCACCGTGGCCGCGACCGGCAGCCGCAGCAGCGGGCGGGCGCCCTCCTGCACCTCCACCTCCACGGAGTCGCCCGGGCGCACGCCGAGGGCCCCGGCCAGCGCGCGGCTGAGCAGCAGCCCCGCGGGCGGCGGCCCGTACGGGCGCGCCCGCCGGTCCAGGACGCGGGACAGCTCCGGCCGCGCCTCCGTGCCCAGCAGCGTGACCCGGCGCGCGCGGTGGCCGGCGCGCAGCCGCACGGGCACGGCGCGGAACGCCTCCACCCGCTCCACGCCCGGCAGGTGCGCCAGGTCGTGCCGCACCCGCGGCGCGCGCGGGGCGGTGAAGGCCACGGTCAGGTCCTGCCGCTGGGCGTGGCCGAACTGCAGGCCGAACGAGTAGCGGAAGCCGTCGAAGAAGAAGAGGACGATGAAGACGAGGGAGACGGAGAAGCCCACGCCCAGCACGCTGGCGGCGGTGCGCAGCGGGCGCCGCGTCAGGTTGCGGACGATGATGCGGCCGATGGGCGACAGGCTGCCGCGGGGCAGCAGCCGCTCCACCGCGCCGCGGCTGAAGCGCGCCGGCTCCTCCGGCCGCATGGCCTCCGCCGGCGGCAGCCGCGCCGCGCGGCGGACGGCGCCCACCGCGCCCGCCGCCGCGGCGGCCACGCTCATGCCCAGGGCGCCCAGCACCAGCGGCCAGCTCACCCGGTAGCGCAGGTCGGGAAAGCGGAAGTGCTCCGCGTACAGCCCCACCAGACCGTCGCCCAGCCACACGCCCGCGCCCAGGCCGATGGCCGCGCCCAGCAGCACGGCGGAGAGCGCGAAGGCCAGGTAGTGCCGCGCCACCTCGCCGCTGGTGTAGCCGAACGCCTTGAGCACGGCGATCTGCTCGCGCTCCGTGCCCACCAGCCGCGCCAGCACCACGTTCAGCAGGAAGGCGGCGACGGCCAGGATGAAGGCCGGGATCACCGTGCCCGTCTGGCGGTTCTGGCGCAGCTCGTCGGAGATGACGCGGTCGGACGGCTGGTCCACGCGGGCGATGGCGCCCAGCCCGCCGTAGCGCGCCAGCCGCCGGTCCACGCGGCCGATCACCCCCTGCACGCTCGCCCCCGGCGCCAGCGCCAGCGCCGCGTCGTTGAAGGCGCCGCGCAGGTCGAAGGCGGCCGCCAGCGGCTCGCGCTCCATCCACAGCACGCCGAAGCGGCGGTCGTCGGCCAGGAAGGCGCCGCCGCTGCTGGCGTACACGTACTCCGGCGAGAGCGCCACGCCGACGACCACCAGCCGCTCCCGGCGCCCGTTCAGCAGCGCGCCGAGCGTGTCGCCCACCCCCAGCCGGTTGGCCTCGGCGAACGGCTCGCCCACCAGCACCTCGCCGCGGCGGCCGGGCAGCGGCATGCGCCCGCGGCGCAGGTGCAGCCGGTTGAGCGCCGCCGCCCCGCGGGACGGGGGGATGGAGACCACGCGGCCGGCCGCCGGGTCCGGCAGCCCGGGCACGTCCAGCACCACGCCCGCCACCACCCGCGTCTGCACCGCCGCCACGCCGGGGATCTCCGCCAGGCGCGCCGCCAGCGGCTCCGGCGCGCGCTTGAGCGTGGCGAACACGTCGGCAAAGCGCGCCTCCGCGTAGTACCGCGCGCGCGACGCGTCCAGCGAGTCCAGCCCGCTGCGGAAGCTGACCACGGCCGCGATGCCGGCGGCCACCACCAGCGCGATGGAGAGCACCTGCACGCGCAGCCGCCACAGGTCGCGCACCAGCTTGCGGGTCAGCGGGCGCATGGCGGCCTCACCACTCCAGCACGGACGGGCTGACCCGCGCCGCGTTGCGCTCCTCGGAGGCGATGCGGCCGCTGGACATGTGCAGCACCCGGTCCGCCATGCCCGCGATCACCGCGTTGTGGGTGATGACGGCCGTGGTGGTGCCCAGCTCCCGGTTCACCCGCTCGATGACCTCCAGCACCAGCCGCCCGGTGCGGAAGTCCAGCGCGCCGGTGGGCTCGTCGCAGAGCAGCAGGTCCGGCCGCTTGGCGACCGCGCGCGCGATGGCCACGCGCTGCTGCTCACCGCCGGAGAGCTGCGCGGGAAAGTGGTCCAGCCGGTCGGCCAGGTCCACCATGGCCAGCGCCTCCGCCGGGTCCATGGGGTCGCGCGCGATGTCCGTGACCAGCGCCACGTTCTCGCGCGCGGTCAGGCTGGGGATCAGGTTGTAGAACTGGAAGACGAAGCCCACGTGCTCGCGGCGAAAGCGGGTCAGCTCCCGCTCGTCCGCCGCGGCCAGGTCGTGGTCCAGGAAGCGGACGGTGCCGCCGGTGGGCACGTCCAGCCCGCCCAGGATGTTGAGCAGCGTGGACTTGCCGCTGCCCGACGCGCCCAGCAGCACCATCAGCTCGCCGGCGTACAGGTCCAGGTCCACCGCCCGGAGCGCCTGCACCTCCACGGCCCCCATCCGGTAGACCTTGGTCAGCCCCCGCGCCTCCAGCACGGCGGCGGCCGGCGGCGCCTCCATCCGCCCGCCGCCGGCCACTCCCGCCGCGGCCTCCGTGACTCCGGCCATCGCCGCCTCCGCTGCAGGGTCCCGCACCGTCCGCGCACCCCACGCCGCCACCCGGGAGTATGCGCGCGCGGGCGCCGCGCGCCTGTCGGAGCGCGGACGCCGCCGCCGTCGGGACAAGCCCGTGGGGGATGTGGGGAGCCTGCCCGGCCGGGCCGGCCCGCGCGGCGGACGGCTCAGGGATGCGCCGCGGGGACGAGCACCGCTGCGCCGCGCACCCGGCCGGCGCGCAGCCGCTCCAGCGCGCGGTTCGCCTCTTCGAGCGGATACCGCTCCACCTCCGTCCGGACCGGGACGGTAGGGGCAAGCGTCAGGAACGCGTCGCCGTCGGCTCGCGTCAGGTTGGCCACGGAGCGGACGCAGCGCTCGCCCCAGAGCAGCTCGTAGGGGAACGCGGGGATGTCGCTCATGTGGATGCCCCCGCACACCACCACGCCGCCCCGGGCCACGGCGCGCAACGCGGCGGGCACCAGCGCCCCCACCGGCGCAAAGAGGATGGCGGCGTCCAGCTCCTCCGGCGGCCGCTCGTCGCAGGCGCCGGCCCAGGCGGCGCCCAGCTCGCGGGCAAAACGCTGCGCCTCCCCGTCGCCGCGGCGCGTGAAGGCGAACACCTTCCGCCCCTGGTGCCGCGCGACCTGGGCCACGATGTGCGCCGCCGCGCCGAAGCCGTAGATCCCCAGCCGGTCCGCGTCGCCCGCCATGCGCAGCGCGCGGTAGCCGATCAGCCCCGCGCAGAGCAGCGGCGCCGCCTCGGCATCGTCGTACCCCGCCGGGAGCGCGAAGCAGTAGCGCGCGTCCGCGGCGGCGTACTCCGCGTATCCCCCGTCAAGGTCGTAGCCGGTGAAGCGCGCCGCGCCGCACAGGTTCTCGCGCCCGGAGCGGCAGTAGGCGCACGCACCGCACGTCCAGCCCAGCCACGGCACCCCCACGCGGTCCCCCTCCGCGAACCCTTCCGTCCCTTCGTCCAGCGCCACCACCTCGCCCACGATCTCGTGGCCGGGCACCAGCGGCAGCTTCGGCCGCGCCAGCTCGCCGTCCACCACGTGCAGGTCCGTCCGGCAGACGGCGCAGGCCCGCACCCGCAGCAGCACCTGCCCGCGCGCGGGAGACGGGACGGGGACCTCCGCCGCGCGGAGCGGCCGGCCGGGCGCGTCGAGCAGCATCGCGCGCATGGCGCCCCCCGGGACACGGCGGCTCATCGGGAGATGGTGCCCGCGCCGGCCTGCGCCAGCGCGGCCTCTCCCGTCCCGCGGGCCCGCGCGCGTCCCGCCCGGGCCATCGCACCGCGCAGGATCACCATCTCCGCCAGGTTCTCCGGGGTCAGCACGCCCAGGAGCGTCCCGTTCGCGTCCGCCACCGGGACCAGCGGCGCCGGCGCGTCCTGCATCCGCTGGAACGCCTCGGCCAGTCCCGACTCGGGGGAAAGGCCCGCGGGTCCAGCCTCCATGGCCGTCTCCACCGATGCCCCGCCGCCGTGCCGCGCGAGCCCCCTGAGCAGCCCCGCGCGCGTCAGGACCCCGCACATCCACCCCTCGTCGTCGACCACGGGGAAGTCGCGCTGGCCGCTGGCCAGGAGCAGCGCCGCCGCGCCCCCGAGCGTCGACTCGGGCCGCAGCACGCGGAAGTCCGTCATCATCGCCGCGGAGACGGGCAGGCCCGCCGCGGTCTCCTGCACCTCCGCCGCGGCCGCCTCCTGCCGCGCGCCCACGTAGACGAACACCGCGATCACCACCAGCAGCGGGCTCACCAGCAGCCCCGCCAGGCCGAACAGCGCGGCGAAGCCCTGGCCCACGGCGGCGGCGGCCCGCGTGGCGCGCACGTAGTCCATGCGCAGCGCCAGCAGGGCGCGCAGCACCCGCCCGCCGTCCATGGGGAAGGCGGGGAGAAGGTTGAAGACCAGCAGGACGACGTTCGCGGTGAAGAAGCGGTCGGCGAGCACCCGCCACGGCTCCGCGTCCGGCCGCAGCATGCCGCCGGGCGTGCCCGCGCGCGCCAGCGCGAAGCTGGCGGCGGCGATGGCCAGCGTGACCGCCGGTCCCGCGAGCGACACCACCAGCTCCTGCCGGGGGTCGCGGGGCAGCCGCCGCATGCGCGCCACCCCGCCGATGGGAAGGAGCGTGATGTCCGGCGTGTCGATGCCGTAGCGGCGGGCGGCGGCCACGTGCCCCAGCTCGTGGAGCAGCACGCTGCCGAACAGCAGCAGGACGAACAGCACGGCGTCCACGGCGGCGGCCGCGCCGCCGTCGGCCGCGTACGCGACCGCCACCAGGGCCAGCAGCAGCACGAACGTCAGGTGGATCTTGATCTCGGTGGCGCCCATCCGGGCGACGCGAAGGGACCAGCGCATCGTCGCCTCCCCGGGCCCGCTGGCCCGTTCTACCAGCGTTCCCCGCGCTGCCGGAACGGCGGCTCGGGTCCATCCCCGTCCGGGCCGGAAGCGCCCGCGCCGGCGAGCGCGTGGCCCACCAGCTTCACCCGGAACCAGGCGCGGGCCAGGTCGGCCACCTCCTCCAGCGCGTCCGGCTCCTCGAACAGGTGCGTGGCGCCCTCGACCACGCACAGGCGCACCTCCGCCTGGCGCATGCGGCGCAGGGCGCCCTCGTTCGCGGCGATCACGGGCGCGTCCAGCCCGCCCACCACCAGCAGCGTGGGGGCGTGCACCCGCTCCAGCGCGTCGCCCGCGAGGTCCGGCCGGCCGCCGCGCGAGACCACCGCCTGCACCGCATCCGGACGCGACGCGGCCGCGACCAGGGCCGCCGCGGCACCCGTGCTGGCGCCGAAGCAGCCCAGCGGCAGGTGGCGCGTGCGCGGGGCGTCGCGCAGCCAGTCCACGGCGTGCACCAGCCGCTCCGCCAGGAGCGGAATGTCGAAGCGCAGGCGCCCGCCCCGCCGGTCCGCCGCCTCCTCTTCGGGCGTCAGCAGGTCCAGGAGCACCGTCACGAACCCCGCCTCTTCCAGCTCCCCGGCCACGTAGCGGTTGCGCGGGCTGAAGCGGCTGCTGCCGCTGCCGTGGGCAAAGAGCACCACCCCGGCCGGCCGCGCGGGCAGGGTCACGGTGGCGTCCAGCATCACCGGGGGCGCCGGGATGCGCACGTCGAAGGAGCCGCCGATGCGAGGCATCACGTCCTCCGGTTCCGGGAGTGGAAGCGCGGCCCGCCGCCCGCCCGCGCCGCGGGGTACCGCGAGCGCCCGGCAAGCTAGCCCGCGCCGTCCGCCCCCGGTGTCGGGAGCCGGGCGACGGCGCTGTACGGCCCGCGCCGCGGCCGGGCGCAGGGGGTTCCCGACACGCGCGGGCACCCCCACGCGCGGACGCGTGCGCCGCCCCACAGCCGCCTCCGGCAGCTCCCTACGCCGCGGCGCCCCCGGGAAGCGCACCTTTCCGGGGCAATCCGGCGGCGCCGCGGGGGGACGGCGTGGAGCTCCGAGAAGGGGAGGGCACGATGCCGAACCCGATCCGTACCCTGGTGGTGGGCGTGGCGGGCCTGGACGAGCAGGACCCGCACCCGGGCGACGCTGGCGCGGACCCCGTGCTGGCCCCCGCCGTCCGGCTGGCCACGGCGCTGGGGGCGGAGCTGCACGCCGTGCACGCCTTCGAGGTCCCGGAGGAGCTGGACCGCGTGCCGGGGGGCCCCTGGGCGGGCGCCGCGGCCGCGCGGGACCTTGCCGGCCACGTCGAGGAGCGCATGGAGGCCCAGCTCGGGGCCCTTCCCGGCGGCGAGGTCCGCCCGGCGGCCGCGCAGCGCGGGGATGCGCGGGCGGTGCGGCGGGTGCTCTCCGGCGTCCGAGATCCGCCCCGCGCGGCGCGCGCCGGGCACCACCCTTTTCGCGAGGAGGCGGCATGCTCCCCCAGGACGACAGCGCCGGATGGACCGCCCTGCTCCGGGCGTTCACGAACCGCAACCTGGGCCGGCTCACGCGGCTGGAGATCGACGACCCGGCCATCGGCGCGCAGTGGCAGGAGCACGGGCTGCCGCTGCAGGGCGTGGTCTACGAGCCCGGCGACGGCACGGTCGAGATCTTCGTCGGCACCGCGGAGGGGCCCCGCCTCTCGCACCGGGTCGCGGGCGTCCGCGCCGTCGACGTGCAGGAGGACCGGGGGCGCGACACGCTGCTCCGGCTTGCCCACGAGGGCGGGCAGACGCTGCTGCTACTGGTTGCCTGAAGGGGCCGCGGGAGGCGCCGCCGGACGGCGGGTGCTCCCCACTTGCACGGGAGGTGAAGCATGGACGGACGGATCCTGGTGGCCACCGACGGCACCGGCGCGTCGCTCGGCGCGCTGCGCGTGGCGGCCGCGCTCGCGGAGCGCGGCGGCGAGCCGCCGATCGTGGTCTCCGTCGCGGAGCCCATCGCCCTGGAGGGCAGCGTGCTCTACGGCATGCCCGGCCAGGCGCTGGCCCTGTGCGACCGGCCGGAAGAGCAGGTGCGCGACGTGGTCGAGGAGCAGCTCCGCGCGCTCGGCGCCCCCGCGGCCGGCTGGCGGCCGGAGGTGCAGATCGGGGCGGTGGCGCCCACCATCGCGCGCCTGGCGGAGGACCGCGGCGCCGGCATCGTCCTGCTGGGGCGGGGCAGGCACTCGCGGGTGGAGCGCTTCTTCGGCGGCGACACCACGCTGAACGTCGCGCGGCTCTCGCGCGTTCCCGTCCTGGCGGTCGAGCCCGACGCGGCCGGCCTGCCCCGGCGCGCGCTGGCCGCGGTGGACTTCAGCGAGTACAGCCGCGACGCGGTGCGCACCCTCCTGGACCTGCTCGCGGACGACGCGGCGGTGCGGCTGGTGCACGCGTCGTGGCCGGTCAGCGGGGCGGAGGGGGACGACTGGATGGTCACCTACCTGGCCGGCGCCCGCGCCCGCCTGGCGGAGCTGGCGGCCTCCCTCCAGCCGCGCCGGGGCGCCTGGATCGAGACGGAGGTGCTGGAGGGACCGCCCACCGCCGGGCTGCTGGCGCTGGCGGAGCGCATGGACGCCGACGTGATCGCCGCCGGCAGCCACGGCTACGGCTTCTTTACCCGGATGGTGATGGGCAGCGTGTCCACCCGCCTGCTGCGCCAGGCGCCCTGCTCCGTGCTGGTGGCGCCGCCGCGCGCACCGTCGGCGGAGCTGCGGCAGGCGCGCGCCGCGCGGCTGGCCCTGCCGGAGCCGGCCGCGGCGGGGGTGTAGCCGCGGAGCACGGCGAGGAGCGGACGATGACGGCATCCGCGGTCCGGCGATGGGCTCTGGCCCGCGTCGCCGCCGCGCCCCCCGGGCGGGCGCGGTGGTGCCCGGCGGAGCCGGTGCTGGGGGCGTCGCTGCCGCGCGTGTGGAGGCGCGCCATCCAGGGCGCGCTCCTGGCGTTCGGCGGGCCCGCCGGCTGGCTGGCGCTGCGCGTCGCGACGGGCCACGGCGCGGGCGCGGAGCTGGCCGCCTCCGCGCCGCTGTACCTGTACATGCTGCTGGGCTCCGCCGTGGCGTTCGCCGGCTTCGGCGCCGTGCTGGGCCGGCACGAGGACTGTCTGGTGCAGGCCAACCGCGCCCTGGACGAGCTGTCCGTTTCCGATCCCATCACCGGGATGCGCAACGCCCGCTACTTCCGCGCGCGGCTGCGGGAGGAGCAGGCGCGCACCGGCCGCGTCGGCGAGACCCTCTCGATCGTGGTGATGGACCTGGACCGCTTCAAGCGCGTCAACGACCGGCACGGCCACCTGGTGGGCGACGAGGTGCTGCTCGCCGTGGCCGGGGCCATCACCTCCACCGTCCGCGCGGGCGACACCGCGGCCGCGCTGCGGGGCACCGCGGCGCGCATGGGCGGCGAGGAGTTCGCGCTGCTGCTGCCGGACACGACGGGGGACGAGGCGCGCGCCATCGCCGAGCGCGTGCGGCACGCGGTGCGCGAGGCGGTCGTGCGCCTGGACGACGGCACCGCCGTGCGCACCACCATCTCCTGCGGCGTCGCCTCCGGCGTCCCCGCGGGCCCGGACGCCGGCCAGGCCATCTACGCCGCGGCGGACGCCGCCATGTACCAGGCCAAGCGCGCCGGCCGCGACCGCACCGTGCAGCACCAACTCGAGCCCGCGGGGACGCTTCCCGCCACCGTTTGAACCCAGGCAGCCGCGCCGGCGGGACGACGTCCCGCGGCGGGCGCACCCGCCGGCAGCCGGCCGGCAGCTCCGCACCCCGGGGGACCGCATGAACCCGCTCGCGCCATCCATCCCGGGCCCCGGCGGCTCCCTGGCCCGCGCCGCGCGCCTCCTCGCCGCGGCCGCGGAGCGCCCGGAGGCCGCGTCCCCCGCCCCGCCGCACCGGCGGCGCCGCGTGCGCATCCCGGTCACGCAGCGGTGCGGGTGCGCCGACTGCGGCCTGGCGCTCGACGCGGCGGAGGCGCTGGCCGCCGCGCGCGGCGCGGACGACGCGCTGCGCACCACCGCCGCGCGGCTGGTGCCGGCGGTGGCGGACTGGTGCGTGGTCCAGGCGCTGGACCCGGACGGCGCGGTGCTGGGCGCGGAGGCCGCCGGCCTGGACGCGGAGCGGGAGGCGGCCGTGCGGGGGCTCCTGGACCGCGAGCGGGGCCCGCGCGACGTGGCGCCGCGGCGGCAGGCCGGGGCCGGCTCCGACGGCGGCGGCCCGCGGCCGTGGACGCCGCCCGGGCTGCCGTCCGGGCACGCCGTCCTCGTCCCGCTGGAGCTGGACGGCGAGCTGCTGGGTGTGGCGGCGCTGGGCTGGGCACGGGCGGCCGGCGCGCGGCCGGACCGGCTGGCGCTCGCCGCGCGGGTGGCGCGCCTGGCGGCGCTGGCGCTCCGCGCCGCGCGGGCCCTGGCGGCGTCGCGGCGGGCGGCGCGCGCGCGGCAGGAGGTGCTGGCCGTCGTCGCGCACGACCTGCGCAATCCGCTGGGCGCCGTCGCCATGTACGCCGAGCTGCTCCGCGGCGCGGAGGGCGGCGAGCAGGCGCGGCGCTGCGTCGACGGCATCGCGCGGAGCGCGGACGACATGGGGCGCCTGGTGCAGGACCTCCTCGACGCGTCGGCGCTGGACGCCGGCGGGCTGCGCGTGGAGCCGGCCGCGGCCGATCCCGCGGCGCTCCTGGGGGACGCGGCGGAGGCGTTCGGCGCCGCGGCGGACGCGGCCGGCCTGCGGCTGCGGCGGGAGGTGTCCCCCGGGCTGCCGGCCGTGCTGGCCGACCCCGCGCGGGTGCAGCAGGTGCTCGGCAACCTGCTGGGCAACGCCGTCCGGCTGACCCCGGCCGGCGGGCAGGTGGTGCTCCGCGCGGCGTCCGCGCCGGACGGCGTCGCCTTCTCCGTGGCGGACACGGGGCCCGGCATTGCGCCGGAGCACATCGCGCGCGTGTTCGACCCCTTCTGGCAGGCGCGCGGCGGGCGCGGCGCGGGGACCGGGCTGGGGCTGTCCATCGCCGCCCGCCTGGTGCAGGCGCACGGCGGGCGCATCTGGGTGGAGAGCCAGCCGGGGTCCGGCAGCACCTTCTCCTTTACCCTGCCCGCGGTGCCGGGAGATGCGCCTACGCGCGGGCTCGCGCGCGGCGGGCACGCCGGGGGAAGCCTTCCGGCACCCGGTCGCGAGCCTCTCCCCACGCCGCAATCGGCCGCCGGGCTACGCCGCCGGCCGCGCCGCCGCGCCACCTTGCAGGGTGCTTCCCGGGCCGCTCCCGCGCGTGGAACGGCCGCTCCATCCCCCATCGACCCGGAGGGCACGATGTCGATGTTTCCCACGCGGCGCACGGGCGCGGCGCTCACCGAGCCCGGCCGCCTGCAGAACCGGCTGCGCCAGTTCTTCGACGAGCCGTTCACCTTTCCCTTCTTCGGCGAAGCCGGCTGGGTCCCCGCCATCGACGTCGCCGAGAGCAACGGCGACCTGGTGGTGACCGCGGAGCTGCCGGGCATGAAGAAGGAGAACGTGGAGCTGGAGCTCTCCGACGGGATCCTGACGCTCCGGGGCGAGAAGAGCGAGGAGTCCGAGCGGACCGAGCAGGAGATGTACGTGACCGAGCGCAGCTATGGATCGTTCCGCCGCTCCGTCGCCCTGCCGTGCGCGGTGGACGAGACCCGGGTCGCGGCCGAGTTCAGGGACGGTGTCCTGCGCGTGACGCTCCCGAAGACCGGCGAGCCGAACGGAAAGAAGATCGAGATCGCCGGCTGAGGCGGGGCCGCGCCGCCGCATCCCCGCGGCGGCGCGGCGCTCTCCGTCAAGGCGGAAGGAGTGCACATGAGTGCCAGGATGGTTGCCGGCGCGGAGGCCGGCCGTCCAGGAGCCGCACGGCGCCGGCACGGCCCGATGCGCCTCCTCGCCAACCAGCTCAGCGCGACGCGCCTGGCGCTGGTCCCCGCACTCCTGCTGCTCGCCTGGCTCGGACGTCCCGTGATCGTGGGCGCCGTCCTGGCGCTCGCTGCATTCACCGATCTGCTGGACGGGTTCGTCGCGCGGCGGACCCACACCACGACGCGCTTCGGCAGCGCGCTCGACGCCACCGCGGACCACCTGCTCTTCGCCACCTCCGCGCTCCTGCTCGTCGCGCTGGAGCCGGCCTTCGTCCGCGAGCAGGCCATGCCTCTCGCCGCGTGGGCGGTGCTCGCGGGCGCGGCGCTGGCCACCGGGTGGGTGCGCCACCGCCGGCTCGGCAACCTGCACCTGTACTCCGGCAAGCTCGCGGGCCCTGTCTGGTACCTCTTCGTGACGACGCTGCTGGTGTCGGGCACCTACAGCCGGACCTTCTTCGCCGTCGCGCTGGGCCTGGCGTTCCTGGCCGCCGCCGAGATGCTGCTGGAGATGCTGGCCCGCGCCCGCGTGGACGAGCACGCCGGCTCCATCCTGCGGCCCGAACGCCCCTTGTCCGTGGCCGGGCGGCCCGGCGACAGCGCGCCCCCGGCCATCACTGGTTGAAAACAAGGAGGTAGCCATGTCCAGTGCCATCCGGGTCATCGTCGCCGGGGTTTCGCACCCGTCGGCGGACGATCACACCCTGGCCGCCGCGGCGGAGCTGGCGCGGTGGACGCGGGCCGATCTGCACCTGGTCTACGCTTTCGACCTGCCGCCGGTCTTCAGTCCGCCCGAGGTGGGATGGGTCCCGCCGGAATGGGTGCA
>DASTLD010000094.1:0-3166 GCA_035715345.1 Longimicrobium sp. | reverse complement strand
CAGCCAGCGGAACGGCTCCGCGCCGATCTGCCCGTCGCCCAGCAGCATGTGGCGGTCGCGGTTGCTGGCCAGCGCGCCCTCGCTGTCGTTGAGGTGAAAGAAGCCGGGCCGCTCGCCCACCGTCTGCTCCCACTCGTCCAGGATCTCGCGCAGCTTGGCCTCCGACGCGTTGATGGCGTAGCCGGAGGCGAACAGGTGGCAGGTGTCCAGCCCGTACCCCGTGCGGGCCCGCAGCTTCTTGGGCACGTGGCGCAGGATGTCCGCCACCTCCGCGGCGGTGCGGCCCATCGTCTTGCCCGCCCCGGCCGTGTTCTCCACCAGCAGGCGCGTGCCGCCCTCCACCTTCTCCAGCGCCTGTACGATGGCCTTCGCGATGCGCTCCGCGGCGGCCTCGCGGTTGCCGTCCGTGGCGGAGCCGGGGTGGAAGCAGACGGCGCCCACGCCCAGCGCGGTGGAGCGCTCCATCTCCTTGGCCAGCCCCGCGGCCGCGCGCTCCCACTTGTCCGGCTCCGCGGTGGCCACGCTGAGCACGTAGGCGGCGTGGACCACCACGTTCTCCGGCGCGATGCGCGCCTCGTCCAGCGCGGCGCGGAAGCGTTTGACCCTATCCGGGTTGATGGTGCTCTTGTCGCCGTAGAAGCGGGGGATGGCGGTGAAGCACTGCATCGCGGTCATCCCGGCCGCGCCCGCCCGGCGCACGGCCATGTGGATGCCGCCGTTGTCGATGGTGTGCGCGCCCAGGATGTGCTGCGCCATGCGCCTGCCGGCCGGGTATGGGTGATGGGGATCGCTGCCGCGGCGGACAGCTTACCGCGCCGCGCGGCCCCCGCGACAGGGGCCCCCGCGGCGAAAACCTTGCCGTGGGACGCGCGGGGCGCCAGAATCGGGGCCTTCCCGCTGCCCACAGGCAGGTCCCCGCCGGCCCCCGCTGCTGGCCCACGCTGCGCACCCGCGGTAACTTTTCCGCATGGATACCACCTACCTGGACGGCACCGGCCTGCGCGGCGCGCTGATCCGCGCCTCGGACTACGTGCAGCGCCACCGCGCGGACCTCAACCGCATCAACGTCTTTCCCGTCCCCGACGGCGACACGGGGACCAACCTGGCGCTGACCGTCAGCAGCATCGCGGACCACCTCAAGACCAACCAGGACCGCGAGATCGGCGCGGTGGCCCGGGCGGCGGCGCAGGCGGGCATCCTGGGCGCGCGCGGCAACTGCGGGATGATCCTCTCGCACTTCCTGCTGGGCTTCAGCGACGCCATCGGCGACCGCGCGCGGCTCAAGGTCGGCGAGTTGGGGCAGGTGCTGCGCAACGCCACGGAGCACGTCTACCGCGCGCTGGAAAAGCCGGTCGAGGGCACCATGATCACCATCATGCGCGCCATCGCCGACGAGGCGGAGCGGCTGCAGCACTCGGACTTCGTCGTGCTCTTCGAGCGGCTGCTGGTCCGGGCGCGCGAGGCGCTGGCCAACACGCCGGAGCTGCTTCCCCAGCTCAAGAAGGCAGGGGTGGTGGACGCGGGCGCCAAGGGGTTCGTCCACCTCCTGGAGGGGATCGCCGCCTACCTGGCCGGCGACCCGCTGGTGGCGCTGGACGAGACGCCGGAGTACGACGCGGAGCCCGCCGTGTTCGCCGCCGCCGCCGCGGAGTATCCCACCGAGAGCGAGAAGTACCGCTTCTGCACGGAGGCGCTGGTGCGCGGCGCCTCGCTGCCGGAGGCGGAGCCGGTGCGCGCCTTCCTGCGCGAGCGCGGCGACAGCCTGGTGGTCATCCGCGGCGAGGGGCTGCTCAAGATCCACATCCACACGGACGAGCCGGAGGAGGTGTTCGACTACCTCCGCACCCTGGGCGACCTGGCCGCGCACAAGGCGGAGGACATGCAGGCGCAGCACGCCGCGGTGGAGCGCGCCGCCGCCAGCGGACACCTGACGCTGGCGCGCCGCCCGGTGGCCATCGTGACGGACACCGCCTGCGACCTGCCGGACGACGTGGTGCGCGCGCACGGCATGCACCTGGTGCCGCTCAACCTGATCTTCGAGGAGCGCGTGCTGCGCGACCGCTTCGACGTGACCGCGGAGGAGTTCGTGGTCCAGCTCAAGAGCGGCGCGCACCCCAGCACCAGCCAGCCCGCGCCCGCCGCCTTCCTGGACGCCTACGCCCGCGCCGCGGACGAGGGCGAGGCGGTGGTGGGGGTCATCTTCTCGTCCGCGCTCTCCGGCACCTTTGCCAGCGCGCAGGCGGCGCTCAAGCTGCGCGCGGACGACGGCGTGCCCATCCACCTGTTCGACAGCCGCGGCGGCTCCGTGCTGCAGGGCATGCTGGCGATCAAGGCCAGCGAGCTGGGCGAGCTGGGGTGGGAGCCCCAGCGGATCCTGGCGGAGCTGGAGCGGGTGCGGAAGCAGAGCGGCCTGTTCGTGGTGCTGGACACCTTCGAGCGCGCGGTGGCGTCCGGGCGCGTGGGGCGCGGCAAGGCGTGGCTGGGCAGCCTGCTGGACATCAAGCCGGTGCTGGACATCGACCAGACGGGCAAGCTGGTGCCCATCGACAAGGTGCGCGGCCGCAAGAACATGCTGCCGACCATGCTGAAGGTGCTGGAGCGCAAGGTGCCGCAGGGGGCAAAGAAGCTGCGCTTCGGCGTGTTCCACATCGGCGCGGGCGAGGAGGCGGAGCAGGCCGCCCGCGAGATCCGCGCGCGCTACGGCCCGTCCGTGGATATCATGACGGTTCCCGGTACGCCCGTCATCGGCACGCACGCGGGCGAGGGGGCCTGGGGCATCGGATACCTGGTGGAGGACTGATCCCGCGGGCCGCCGCACGGGCCCTGGACTTGCACCGTCCCGATCGGCAGCGCGACGGCCCCACGAGAGCGGCCACGATCGTGTCGATTCGGCCAGATGGCCCGCCCGCGGCGCTCGCGCGCGCCTTCCAGGAGGCAGCCATGTTCGTGCTGGTGCAGCACTACGTCTCGGACCCGCCCACCTTCTGGGTTGCCGTGCGCCACGCCCTCGGCAGCGTTCCCCCCTTCCTCAAGCTGCACCACTGCTTTCCCACGCCGGACGGCTCCCACGCGGTGTGCGTGTGGGAGGCGGACGAGGTGCGCGACGTGAAGGCCTTCATCGAGTCGTACGTGGGCCACGCCAGCCGCAACCTCTACTACCGCGTGG
>DASTLD010000093.1:0-2171 GCA_035715345.1 Longimicrobium sp. | reverse complement strand
GCCCGGCGGTGGGAATGACCTCCACGGTGGTCAGCCCCGCCTGGCGCATCTTGTCCGCGAGCCACTCCGCGGCGCGGGCGGTGTCCGCCTTGTGCTCGCTCTTGGCGCTCACGCTGGGGATGCGGAGCCACTCCTTCAGCTCGTCCAGGTTGCGGTCGCGGTTGCGCTGCAGGTACTCGGTCGCGGGCATTTTCGATGGCTGCCGTGGGTGGTCGTCGGGTGCTGCGTCCCAGGCCGGGGAATATAGCGGGCGGCGGGGCGGGGGCGAGGGCGGGCCCGGGAGCGGCAGGCGGGGACGGGGTGAGCGGGGCGGCGTTCTACAGCGGGTGCCCCACCCCCGGCCCCTCCCCCCGCGCCCGCCGAGGCCTGGTGCCCTTGTCGATGCCGGTGCACGAGGCGCGCGGAGAGGGGGAGACCTGAACTGCGCCGCGGCTAGCTCACCGCGCAGGCCTATCAACCCTCCCCCGAAGTTGGGGGAGGGTCGGCGAGGAACGAGCCGGGGAGGGGGCCTCCGCCCACGCGAGGCATTCCGCACCGTGCACCGATGCTGGTGATAAGTTTGGTGATGAGAAACGGGGCGCCTCCCGATGGGAAGCGCCCCGCGGCGCGGATTGCGCGGGCCGGCGATGCGCGGCTAGTCGTCGCCGTGGGCGCGGGCGGCGCGGGCGGCGCCGAGCTCGCGCTCCTCGTCCAGCCGGTGGCGCCGCTTGACGCCCACGATGAACAGGAAGAGCCCCGCCGCGCCCAGCACCAGCGCGGTGCGCGACATGACCTTGCTGCCGCCCTTCTCCTTGCCCGGAAGCTTGGGGCCCTCTGACATGGGATCTCCGCTCGGTTGTTGGCGTGTTCGGCTAGACGATAATCACGCGCGGCGCGTCACGCGAGGGGGATGATGTGTTTCTGCTACATCGAGGGCACATTCGTGCGCGGGCGCCATATTACTGCTCCCGCGATACGTTGCACCCTGCCGGAAAGTTGCCCGTGAGGAACCTGGACGACGTCTTCGACGCGCTGGCCGGCTCCCGCTTCCGCCGCCGCTTCCGGCTGCGCGGGGCGGAGCTGGACTACGTGCGACGCCGGACGGTGCCGGTGGTGCTGCGCCACGCCGCGGAGATGATCGAGCGCCGCCTGGCCCCCGCGCACCCGGAGAAGGACGGGAAGCAGACGCCCATGCGCGGGCACCCCGTCTTCCTCGCCCAGCACGCTACCGGCACCTGCTGCCGCGGCTGCCTGGCCAAGTGGCATGGCATCCCCAGGGGCCGCCCCCTCACGCCCGCCGAGCGTGAGCACGTCCTGGCCGCCATCGAGCGCTGGATCGTCGCGCAGGAGGCCGCCGCCCCCGCGGAGGAGGCGGGGTGGGAGGACCAGGGGGGACAGATCGGGATGGAGCTGTAGGCGGGCCTGATCGCGTGGAGCGGGGTGCCTCCGCCTGCGCGAGGGCCCGCCACGGGCCCCTGTCCATCACCCGTTCGGGTGGTGGCGAAACATCCGTCGTTCCGTACATTGGCCTCGGCCAGCGGAGCGGCGGGTTTTTCGTTCCGCGGAGTTCATCACACTTGGGGAGGTGCCCTTATGCCGTTCACCCTGCCGGACCTGCCGTACCCGCCCGAGGCGCTGGAGCCGCACATCGACGCGGAGACGATGCGGATCCATCACGGAAAGCACCACAAGACGTACGTCGACAACCTGAACGCCGCGCTGGAGAAGCACCCGGACTTCAATGCCGGCGACGACGTGGACGCGCTGATGCGGCGCATCAACGAGGTGCCGGAGCCCATCCGCACCGCCGTGCGCAACAACGGCGGCGGCCACTCCAACCACTCGCTGTTCTGGCGCATCATGGGCCCCAACGGCGGCGGCGAGCCCTCGGGCGCGCTGGCGGAGGCCATCGACAGCACCTTCGGCGGCTACGCGCAGCTGAAGGAGAAGCTGGTCAACGGCGGCAAGACGCGCTTCGGCAGCGGCTGGTCGTGGCTGGTCGTCGGGCGTGACGGCGGGCTGCAGACGCTGGACACCGCCAACCAGGACAGCCCGCTGATGGACGGCCACACGCCCATCCTGGGCATCGACGTGTGGGAGCACGCCTACTACCTCAAGTACCAGAACCGCCGCCCGGACTACCTGGAGGCCTGGTTCAACACGGTCAACTGGGGCGAGGTGTCGCGCCGCTA
>DASTLD010000092.1:0-5066 GCA_035715345.1 Longimicrobium sp. | reverse complement strand
ATGGAGGCGGCGCGCGGGGCGGGGATCACGCCCGCGGCGGTGGCCGTCGCGGCGTTCTGGCACGGGCTGGCGGGCATCGGGGGCGATGCAGCCGCGCTGACGCCGCTCACCGGCTGGGGCGACGGGCGCGCGCGGTCCTTTGCCAACGCGCTGCGGGCGCGGGTGGACGAGGCGGCCCTGCACCGGCGCACCGGCTGCTGGCTGCACGAGAGCTATCCCGCGGTGCGCCTGCACTGGCTCCGCGCGCGCGCGGGCGATAGCTTCCCGCGCTCCGCCACCTGGGGCTCCCTCGGCGAGCTGCTGTGCGCGCGCCTCTTCGGCCAGCTGCGCACGTCGGTGTCGATGGCGTCGGGCACGGGGCTGCTGGACGTGCACCGCCTGGCGTGGGACGGCGAGGCGCTGGACGCGGCCGGCATCACCGCGGCGGAGCTGCCGGCGCTCTCCGACGAGCCGCTGCGGGGGCTGCGGCCGCAGTGGGGGGCGCGCTGGCCGGAGCTGGCCGCGGTGCCCTGGTTCCTCGCGCTGGGCGACGGCGCCTGCGCCAGCCTGGGCAGCGGCGCGGTCGGGCCGCGGGTGGCGCTGTCGGTGGGCACCTCCGCCGCGGTCCGCGTGCTGCGCGGGGAGACGGATCCCACGGTGGCGGACGGGCTCTGGTGCTACCGCCTGGACGCGCGGCGCTGCGTGCACGGCCGCGCGCTCTCCAACGGCGGCAACGGCCCCGCGTGGCTGCGGCGCACGCTGCGGCTGCCGGACGGGGCGGAGCTGGAGCGGCGCATCGCGGAGATGGCGCCGGGCGCGCACGGGCTGCGCATCGTCCCGCGCCTGCTGCCGGAGCGTCCGCCGGGCACCGATGCGTGGGAGGGCGCCGCGATCCACGGGCTGACGGCGGCGACGGGGCCGGTGGAGGTCGCGCGGGCGTGGCTGGAGGCGGCGGCCTTCGCGATGGCGGACGCGCTGGACGCGGTGGAGGCCGCGTTCGGGCCGGCGGACGAGGTCGCGGGGAGCGGCGGCGCCCTGCACGCGTCGCCGGCGTGGGCGCGGATCATCGCGGACGTGCTGGGGCGCCCGCTGCGCCTGCATGGCGGCGAGAGCACGCTGCGCGGCGCGGCCCTCATCGCCCTCGAGCGCATCGGCGCCATCGACGACGCGACCGCGGTGCCTCCGGCCAGCGACGGCGCGCTGATCGAGCCCGATCCCGCGGCGCACGCCGTCCATCGCGCGATGCGCGGCGTGTAGCGGCGGCATCTTCCATCTTCCCATCACCCACACGGACTTTCCGCAGATGGCCAACGGCGGCGGCGCCCACGAGCTGGACCAGCTCTGCATCGACACCATCCGCACGCTCAGCATGGACGCGGTGCAGGCGGCCAACTCCGGCCACCCCGGCACCCCCATGGCGCTGGCGCCGCTGGCGCACGTGATCTTCACGCGCCACCTGCGGCACAACCCCGCGGACCCCCACTGGATCGACCGCGACCGGTTCATCCTCTCCGCCGGGCACGCGAGCATGCTGCTGTACTCCATGCTCTACCTGACCGGCTACGGGCTGACGCTGGACGACCTCAAGAACTTCCGCCAGTGGGAGAGCCGCACCCCCGGGCACCCGGAGTACGGCATGACGCCGGGCGTGGAAACCACCACCGGCCCGCTGGGGCAGGGCTTCGCGAACGGCGTGGGGATGGCGATGGCGGAGGCGCACCTGGCTGCGCTCTACAACCGCGAGGGGCACGCCGTCGTGGACCACCACGTCTACGCCATCTGCTCCGACGGCGACCTGATGGAGGGCGTGGCCAGCGAGGCGGCGTCCATGGCCGGGCACCTCAAGCTGGGCAAGCTGATCTACTTCTGGGACGACAACCGCATCACCATCGAGGGCTCCACGGACCTGGCGTTCACGGAGGACGTGGAGCGGCGCTTCGAGGCGTACGGCTGGCACACGCAGCGGGTGGAGGACGGCAACGACCTGGAGGCGCTGGACGCGGCCATCCAGGCCGCCAAGGCGGACCCGCGCCCCTCGATGATCGCGGTGCGCACCATCATCGGCTTCGGCTCGCCCAACAAGGCGGGGAGCGAGAAGGCGCACGGCGAGCCGCTGGGCGAGGACGAGATCCGCGCCACCAAGCAGAACCTGGGCTGGGCGTCCACGGAGCCGTTCCACGTGCCGCGGGAGGCGCTGGACCACATGCGCGCCGCCGGGCAGCGCGGCGCGGAGCTGCAGGCGGAGTGGGAGCGGCGGCGGCAGGCGTTCGCGCAGGCGCACCCCGACGCCGCGCGGGGACTGGAGCAGGCGCTGTCGCGGACGCTGCCGGAGGGGTGGGACGCGGAGCTGCCGTCGTGGAACGCCAACGACAAGGCGCTGGCCACGCGCGCGGCCTCCGGCAAGACGCTGAACGCCATCGCCAAGAAGGTGCCCTGGCTGATCGGCGGCTCGGCCGACCTGGCGGGCAGCAACAACACGAACATCGACGGCGGGGGCGACTACCTGGCGGAGAGCTACGGCGCGCGCAACCTGCACTTCGGGGTGCGCGAGCACGGGATGGGGTCGGTGATGAACGGGATGGCGCTGCACGGCGGCGTGCGCCCGTACGGCGGCACCTTCCTGATCTTCAGCGACTACATGCGCCCGCCCATCCGCCTGGCGGCGCTGATGGAGCAGCCGACCATCTACGTCTTCACGCACGACTCCGTGGGCCTGGGCGAGGACGGCCCCACGCACCAGCCCATCGAGCAGCTGGCCTCGCTCCGCGCCATCCCGGGGCTGGTGGACCTGCGGCCGGGCGATGCCGGCGAGACGGTGGAGGCGTGGCGCTTCGTGATGGAGTACCGCGAAGGCCCCGTCTTCCTGTCGCTGACGCGCCAGGCGCTGCCCAACCTGAACCGCGAGTTCCTGGCGCCGGCCGCCGGCCTGCGCCGCGGCGCCTACGTGCTGGCGGACGCGGAGGGCGGCGACCCGCAGGTGATCCTGATCGCCACCGGGTCGGAGCTGAGCGTGGCGCTGGACGCGCGCGAGCGGCTGCGCACCGACGGCGTGCGCGCGCGGGTGGTGAGCATGCCGAGCTGGACGCTGTTCGACCGCCAGCCGCGCGAGTACCGCGACGAGGTGCTGCCCCCCGCCGTGCGCGCCCGCGTCAGCGTGGAGGCGGGGAGCACCATGGGCTGGCACCGCTGGATCGGCGACGAGGGTGCGGCGGTGGGCATCAGCCGCTTCGGCGCCAGCGCGCCGGCCAAGCGGGTGTTCGAGGAGCTGGGCATCAGCGCGGAGAACGTGGCCGCGCAGGCCCGCCGCGTGCTGGGAATGCGGGTGGACGGCGAGGGCCTGGAGTCCGGCCGCGCCGCCGCCGGCCCGGCGAAGCATGGAACGGACGAGAAGAGTGCGTGAGTGCGGAAAGTGCGTGAGTGCGGGAGTGAAACCCCGCGCTCACGCCGGCCCACTCCCGCACTGACGCACTCACGCACTCACGCACTTCAACCGGCGGTATCGCGATGCCCACCAACCCCCTTCACGAGCTCCACGCGCTCGGCCAGAGCGTCTGGCTGGACTACATCCGCCGCGGCCTCCTGGACAACGGCGAGCTGGAGACGATGATCCGCCAGCACGACCTGCGCGGCGTCACGTCGAATCCCTCCATCTTCGAGCAGGCCATCGGCGACAGCGCGGACTACGACGACGACCTGTCGTTCCTGGCGGCCGACGGGGCGGAGGCCAACGAGGCGTACGAGTCGCTGGCGGTGGACGACATCTCCCGCGCCTGCGACCTGTTCCGCCCCGTGTACGACGCGTCCGACGGCACGGACGGCTTCGTGTCGCTGGAGGTGTCGCCGGAGCTGGCGCACGACACGGAGGGCACCCTGCACGAGGCGCGGCGGCTGTGGACGACGGTGGACCGCCCCAACCTGATGATCAAGGTGCCGGGCACGGACGAGGGCATCCCCGCCATCCAGCAGCTCCTGTCCGAGGGCATCAACGTCAACGTGACGCTGCTCTTCTCCGTCGCCAGCTACGAGCGGGTGATGGAGGCGTACCTGGGGGGAATCGAGCGCCTGCACGAGAGCGGCGGCAGGCTGGACCGCGTGGCGTCCGTGGCGTCGTTCTTCGTGTCGCGCGTGGACACGGCCATCGATGCGCAGCTCGACCAGCAGGCCGCCGCGGCGGGCGACGAGGGCGAGCGGCGGCGGCTGGAGGGCCTCAAGGGCAAGGCGGCGGTGGCCAACGCCAAGCTGGCCTACCGCCGCTTCCAGCAGGTCTTTTCCGGCGGGCGCTGGGAGCGGCTGCGCGCGGCGGGGGCGCAGGTGCAGCGGCCGCTGTGGGCCAGCACCTCCACCAAGAACCCGGCCTACCGCGACGTGATCTACGTGGAGGAGCTGATCGGGCCGCACACGGTCAACACCATGCCGCTGGCCACCGTGGAGGCGTTCGCGGACCACGGCGTGGCGCGGCGCACGGTGGACCAGGACGTGGAGCGGGCGGAGGCGGACCTGCGCGCGCTGGCGGACGCCGGCATCCGCCTGGACGAGGTGACGGACCAACTCCAGCGCGAGGGCGTGGACAAGTTCGCCAAGTCGTTCCGCGAGATGCTGCAGGGCGTGGAGGCCAAGCTGGCGCGGGTGGCCCAGGGCGCCTGATCGCCCTCAGCCCTCTCCATCCAACGGCTCCTCCGGCCACGCGCCGGGGGAGCCGTTCGCGTGATGGCGGGAGCTGGGGAGCCGGCGCCACGGATTGACCCGTCGGCGCCCCACATCCCGCCGAAGGCGCCCTTGTCAAGATTTTTCGTAAGCCGCTGCGGGAAAAGCGTTTGGGAAGAAACGGCGCGCAGGTGCGGATCGGCATGCCCGTTGCTTGCTACGCTAACTTGTATCAGACGCCAGCGTTCCGAACGCCGGCGGCACGTGGGGTCACGGACCAGCAGGGCTGCTCGTCATTTATGTAGCGGTACCAAAACAGTGCGGCGCCCCCAACCACAAGAGCAGGGTCTTGTCTGTCGCAGCCCGGCTGCCGTGGCCCCACCCCCGCGGCGCGAAACATCCTTGACGGCGGGCCGCCTCCCACTCCGGGGGCGGCCCGTTCG
>DASTLD010000091.1:0-28438 GCA_035715345.1 Longimicrobium sp. | reverse complement strand
GCTCGCGGCCGCGCAGCCGCACCGCGCCCGTATCGGGAAAGCGGAACCCGCTCAGCACGTCCACCAGCGTGGACTTGCCCGAGCCGTTGGGCCCGATCAGCCCCACGGCCTCTCCGGGGCTCAGCGTGAACGAGACCCCGGCCAGCGCCTGCAGCCCGCCGAAGCGGACCGACACCGCGTCCGCCGCCAGCCCGCTCACGCCGCCCCCGGCGTGTGGGGAACCGCCCAGCCGGCCGCGGGGCGGCCCTCCCGCAGCACGGTCCACCCGATCCAGGCCAGGAACAGCGCGGAGGTCAGGACCGCGTCGTATCCGCCCAGCGGAACCAGGAGCTGCTGGAGCGCCACGTAGCCCAATCCCGCCCAGGCGGCCCCCGCCACGCCCATCCCGGCGCCGATCAGCCCCAGCAGCACCACGATGGAAGACAGCCATTCGCCGGCCATCTCGCTCGTCACCTGTCCGGCGGCGTGCGCCTGCAGCCCGCCCGCCAGGCCGGCCAGCCCCGCGCTCAGGGCAAAGGCGGCCGTGCGGTCGCGCCACACCCGCGCGCCGGAAGCGCGGGCCAGCGCCTCGTCCGCCCCGGCCGCGCGCAGCAGCAGGCAGCGCCGCGAGCGGCGGAAGGCCAGGGCGCCGGCGTAGGCGGCCATCCCCACCGCCATGCACACCGCCATGGTGGGGAACGGGCCCGCCGCGAGGGGCGGGATCCCGATGACCCCCTCGCCGCCCCCGAAGGCGCCGCTGAACAGGTAGACGGCCCGGCCGAGCATGATCTGCGCGGCCATGGTCAGCATCGCGAAGTAGGCTCCGCGCAGCCGCAGCGTCAGGCCGCCGACCACCGCCCCGAGCCCCGCCGCGAGCCCCGCCCCCGCCGGCACGGAGAGCCAGGGCGGCACCCCGGCGCGGGTGGAAAGCAGCGCCGCCGCGTACGCCGCTCCGCCGATGAACAGCGCGTGCCCAAAGCTCACGTCGCCGGACGGGGTGCAGTACAGGTCCCAGCTGACTACGTACAGCACGAACAGCATCGCCCGCGTTACCGTGTCGGCCAGGTACAGGTCGCGCGACGCCAGGGCCACTGCCGCGGCCGCGCAGAGGAGCAGGGCGGGCGCGGCCGGGAGCAGGCGCGGCAGCCGCGCGAGCGCGTGCTTCCACGTCACGGCAACGCGCCGCTCAGGCGAAGGCGTGGCGCTCACGCACCCTTCCCGCGCCCGCGGCCAGGACCATGACCACCGCCGCCAGGGAGACGAACTCGCTGGACGCCTCCGTCAGCGCGTGGCTCGTGAGCACCTCCAGCGCCGCCAGCAGGTAGGCAGCCCCCAGCGCGCCCCGCAGGCTGCCCAGCCCACCCACGGTGACCACCGCGAAGGACTTGACCAGCACGGGCAGCCACATGGCGGGCGCGAGCACCCGCAGCGGGGCCTGCAGCGCGCCGGCCAGCCCGGCCAGCGCCGCCGCCGCCGCCACCACGCCTGCCAGCACCCGGTCCCGGTCCACCCCCGCCAGCAGCGCCGCCTGGGGATTCTGCGCCAGCGCGCGGACGGCGCGGCCGTACGAGGTGTGGCTGAGCAGGTGGTGCAGGAGGGGAAAGACGAGGACGACGACCGGGATGACCAGCAGTTCCTGGCGCAGCAGCATCGCGCCGGACACCCGCACCGCGCCCTCCAGCACCGGGGGCACCGCCAGCGCGCGTCCGCCCAGCGCCGCCTGGAGCGCGGCGGTGGCGAACACGTTCACCGCCATGCAGAGCACCAGCGCGTGCTCGGGCCGGTCGAGCGTGGGTCGGAGCGCCAGGCGGAAGAACAGCCACCCCGCGAGCGCCGCCAGCGCCGTGGCGCCCACCGTGGCCACGGCGACGGCCGCAGCGGCGGGGAGAGCGCCCCGCAGCAGTGCCTGGCCGGCGTACGTCGCGTAGGCGCCGAAGAGGAAGGAGAGCGCGTGGGACAGGTTCAGGACGCGCGCGGCGCCCAGCACCGCGGCAAAGCCGAGCGCCACCAGCGCGTATCCGCTGCCGCGGACCAGCGTCTCGAGCAGGACCGACGCCGTCACGCGGGAACCAGCTCCCGCTCGGCTGCCGGCGGGATGTCCGCGGATTCGGGGCGGAGCACGCACAGGGAGTCCACGGCGCGCCGGACGGCCTGGTCCACCGCGGGGCACAGGGTGAACCCGTCGTCCGTCGCCCGGCCGTCCACGACCAGCTTGCAGAGCACCGCGTCCGGGTCGACCTCCACCCCCGGCGCGGGGAGCATGGCGCAACGGGCGCCGTCCGGAGCGTACGCGGCCGCCACCGGCTCCGGCGCGCGGGCCAGGTTGTGGCAGATCACCTGCGCCTTGCACGGCTGCTCCGCCACCCACTCCCGCAGTGAGAGGGCGGGCCCGGGGGGCAGCCCCAGGTAGGCGGCCATGTGCTCCAGGAACAGGTCCGGGAGTCCGGCATCGTACGCCAGCGTGGCGGCCAGGGCGGACGAGCCCTGGAAGCGGGGGTTCACCTCCATGAGGACGATGCGCCCGTCGTGCGCCAGCGCATCGATGCCGAACGCGCCGCGGTATCCCCGCGCGGCCATCCACGCGCCCACCCTGCGGGTGATGCCGTCCAGCTCCTCCAGCTCCCCCCGGCCGAGGTCGCGGATGGTGCCGAAGTCGTTGCCGCAGTAGCCGAACGGCCGCGTGGTGCAGCCGGGGACGCCGATCAGCTGGACGGAGGCGCCGTGGACGGTGGTGGTGCCGTCGGCAAAGACGCAGGCCCCCACGTTCAGCGGAAGGTTGGGGTGCAGGTAGGGCGCCGCCGCCACGAACTCCTCCCCCTCCACCTCCGCGACGTTCAGCGCCAGCTCGTCGCGGTTGTGCGCCACCCCGAACCCCACCCCGCCCGCCGAGCGGTTACGCCGCACCACCAGCGGTGTGCGCGCCAGGTCCAGCCGGTCGCGCAGCCGCGACAGGTCGTCGGGCGTATAGTAGGTCCACTCCACCACCGGGACGCCGGCGCGCCGCAGCTCGCTTTCCACCCAGGGCTTGTGCTCGAGCGCCACCTGCGCGTCGATGAACTGTCCCAGGTACTCCACCGTGTCTGCCGCCAGGAAGCAGGCGGACGACAGCAGCCGGCTGGGGCGGTAAGGGACCACCACCGCGGGCGTGCGGAGGACCTCCAGCAGTTGCCGCCGCAGCTCGCGCGCGGCGGTGGAGGTGTCTTCGTCGATGTCGTAGGTGTCCAGGTCCACCCGGCGTCCGGTCATGGTCTCCAGGCACCATTCGCCGGGGACGGATACGGCCGAGAGCGGGGCGGTCTGCGAGAAGGTGGCGTAGAACTCCGGAAAAGCCAGCAGCGAGGCGCTGTCCGTCCCGCGGGTGCCGAACCACGCCACCCGTCTGCCACGGATTCGTTGACGGAGCTGCAGGAGGCGATGGGAACGTCCCATGCCGAACCCATGAACGAGGGGGGGAGATGAACCGCGGCATCTCGGACGAGAATACCGGGACCTGCAATGAAAATCCGACCTGGTGGGGGGGGCCGCGGGCGCGGCACCGACCCGGCACGAACGGGATGACGATGGCTTCGCCGAGCGAGATGATAGGTTGGGCCCGGTCGCCCGGTCAAGCAAAATTTTTCCCGCCGCGTCCGCCTCTCCTCGGCCGCAGGTGTTTCCGTAGCAGCGCGGATGCCGCGGCGCCAGCAGCGCGTGCAAACCGCCGCCCAGGGCGGCTTGCGCGCGCCGCGCCGCCGTGCAACGTTCGCCGCCGGACCCGTGGCTCGTCAGAACAGAGAAGACATACTCAAACAGTTCGGGGAGACCCTTCGCTCCTACCGGCTGGAAGCCGACCTCTCACAGGAGAGGCTGGCGGCCAACGCTGGCCTGGATCGGACCTACGTCGGGGGTGCAGAGCGCGGAGAACGAAACGTCGCCCTGGTGAACATCGTCCGCCTCGGACAAGCGTTGGGTGTTCGGCCGTCACAACTGCTTGAGCCGTTTCAGGCCAAGCGCTAGATCAACGGCCGAGATGTTGAAATCTAATACTTTTGTCTCTGGTACGAAAGTATTAGCGCGCCGACACTCCACGCTCACCGAAGCGAGGCGGAGAGCGTATGGAGAACTTCGAGGTGACTCTCGGGCGAGTGATCGCGACGAAGCGAAAGCAGGCGGGGCTGACGCAGGAGGCGTTGGCCTACAGGTGCAAGCTCCACCCGACGTACATCTCGCAGCTGGAGCGAGGCGTCAAATCACCGACGGTTCGCGTGCTCATGCTGGTCTCGGGAGCGATTGGGATCAGAGCATCTGAGATCCTGCGCGAAGCCGAAGACCTTTGAAAGGATCGATGATGTCCAGCGTGAGTGTCGAGGTATACGGGTTGCCGCACTGTACGACCTGTCAGCGAGCTCTCCAGTACCTGCGAGACCGCGGCGTTTTGATCAGCCGATTTCACGATCTGAAAGCAGAACCGCTCCAGCGGAAAGAAGTCGAAGAGCTCGCGCAGAAAGTAGGCGGCCCGGAGAAGCTGTTCAGCCGCCGAGCGATGAAGTACCGCCAGATGGGCTTGCATGAGCGCCACCTCACGGATGACGACCTGCTGCGGCTGATGACCGAGGAGTACACGTTCGTGACGCGCCCGGTGGTCGTGCGTGGCAACCGCGCGACAGCGGGCTTCTTGGCAAAGCAACTGGATACCCTGTTGAGCTGATACGCAAAACGCGCCTAGAGGATTGTACGTTGAGCGAATCGCGTCGGATTGTCTCCACACATTGGGTGGTCTTCAGAAAGAGTTCGAGGCAGCGTTCCCGGTTCTGACGAAAAGGCTCCCCACATCCGAGCGGCACGGAGGCGGTCCACGGTAGTCGTGACTCAACACTGTTAGAGCCTCTTCCGGATAGTTGGAAATCCATCGCATCCGCTTTAGGTTGGAACGCAGTTACCTCCGCTCGCCTGCTGACGTGTAAACCGTAAATTGCCGTTCAAGTCCAAAATCGCTCGCTATAGAATCCGGAGCCCGATTATTGATGGATCCGAGCAGCTGTCAGCTGAGCGGTACGTATTGTTGCCACATGCTTAAGTTTGCAAGCACGCCTTGCATGCGCCTGTGGAGGGTGTCTAGCGCATAGCCCGCAGCTAGATTCGTGACCATCACCACCATCGATGGCGATCGCTCAACATGCTTAGCCTCGAAGCGCTTCATCAGGAATGGGCAGAGCACCCGCTTGGCAGAAACAGAGCTCGAGGTGGACGCGTTGCTCTTGGAGGGTTCCTGTACCAGTTGTACCTAACTCTCGACCGCTTTTATTCCTACGTAATTGATGGAAATCGAGATGCGCAGTTCGTATTCGACGGTCTGAGCGACCTCGCCGAATTGCAGGGTGACCTCGTCTATCTGACCCAAGTTAAGGCGACGCTAGATGCGCGCTCGTTAGTAGCAACCGCAGTCGAGGCGTTGGCTGTATGCCAGTTTCTGGATGAGTGCCATCCTGAGTTGCGTGATCGTATTCGGTTTCAGATCGTCACCCGCCGTGTGCGGACGCCGGAAGTATTGGGCATCGAAAGCTGCACAGCGGCACATATGGGGCTCAACGACGTTGATGCGCAACGATGGGAGAGCGTACGGAACAGGTTCCTACCCGTGCAGATCCGCGCCAATCCCAAGATAGACTTAGCAATTCGCTTATGGCCGCATGCACGGGGTTGCTTCTCACTCGTGGAGCGTTCACTCGGGCGACTTTTCAGCGATCTGGGTGAGAACCGTTCATCGGACGAGATTGTCGAAGGTCTATTAAAAGCCTGGGACGAAGCACGTAGCGAGCAAGCTCCTCCGGGCCAACTGCTCGGACCACGGGAGCTTTCATCCATTCAAACAGTTGCGGGGGCCGTCGTTCACGGCGTCAGGCCTAGGCCAAAGGATGTGTCCGATGGATGCTTCATGGAGCGCCCGGCATTTCAGGAAGCAGCGCTCAACCGTATCCGGAAAACTGTCGAATCACTGGACCTGGAGAGTTCACCGAACAGAAAGACGATTCCAATCTTCTGGATCGTTGGGCCCTCCGGGGCCGGAAAGAGCGTGCTGTTGCTCCTGCTGATGCGCGAGATCGTCGTACAAGGCGAAGCAGAGGGGGCAAATTACCTGGGTGAACTTGCACACCTGCTTCCCCGTTCGCTTACCTATTTTGCGGGATCTACGGAGCGCGCAGTCATCGTGGTGGACGACCTCTTCGCGCCTGAGCACAGAGATAGGGAACTCTGGCGAGAGATCGCGGAAGTTGCTTTTAACTCGAGTTGGCGACAACTCCCGTGGATCCTAACGTGCGGCCCGACTGAACAACTCAAGGAGTTCAAGAACGAGGCGCTGCGTCATCCCGAACTTCATCTAGTGGAGATTCATATCGACGCCATGAGCCAAGCTGAGCAGCTGGCGTATCACACTTGGTACCAAGAGCGTACTGGCACGCGAGTGCCAATCAGCGACGAGCCGATCCTCGTAGCGGCAGCTTGGGGTTATGAGTTGCGGCGGCAGGTCAAGCTTTCACCTGACGCTTTCGTGGCGCGTTTTTGCCAGCGACTCAAAGATCTCGATATCGAGGCACCGGCCCGCGCTGCCATCGCACTTAATCGCTACGGGCTCTCCGCTCCTGAAGCGCTGTTCGCCGCACATGAAACCGAACTAAACCTGCTTACCACGGAGGGTGTTTATCGCATTTCTGAACCGGCGACTCACCGCCGGGGCCAGTTCTTCCACCCTGGGATCGCAAAAATCATCTACGATGCAATCACTCCGAAGCGCGAGCTTGTCCGCCGCGCGGATGACCTCGCCCGCGGCTTTGGAGCCATGCTGGGTGAAGATCAACTTGCACACAGATTCATAGAATGGTTAAACGCGCCGAACACTCGGGCTTTGCTTTCGCCAGAACTCAAACGGGAAATTCTGGTTGCAATGTGGCCGGCACTTCGCCAGCGGGGACCGGCGCCGGTTGTGTTGTCCTGTCTCCAACGCTGGCACGAGATGACCCGTGAGGCCGATCTGGACGTGTCTTCGCTTGGAGCAATAAGTCAGCTCAATGAATGGTTCGAAGCCATGCCCGCAGGTGATTCGTCATGGGGAATCGCATTCCAACTCATATGGGCCAACGCCTCAGAAGCACAAAAGCCCACGCTATACCTCCGCGGCCGCGCTTGGCTTGAGCGATCCTTCAACTGCGGAACTTGGTCGGATGTCCTGCAGCTATCGTGGGTGTGGCAGCAGCTTTGGAAGTACAGACCAGAGCGTGAGTTGGCGGACCTGGGACTCCTCTGGCTTTATGATCACCCGGCACATGCGTCGTGGGGTCGAGTTTGGCAAGACATTTTCGATAGCGGTTTCCGCGCCCCCGATCTGTTGAACACGGCGCTTGTCGCCATACCGTGTCAGCGTGAGAGTACAGCAGACCTGCCGATCTGGAGGAAAGTGGCAAGTCTTGAGCCTACCCAGGCGAGCTTCATTTCGGCCGTTACCCGAAAGCTTGCCCGAGTGCGTAGTTCGTATGCTATGAATCAAGGGATCCATTTTCTTCTGACATTTGGCGGCGAGCACTTATTAACATGCAATCTGGTGTCCTCAGTAGCAGATTGTGTCGACGAGCCGGGTTGGGCGTACTTATGGCAGGCGCTGTCCAGGCGCCAAGTCGCCGCGAATCTCCCGCGCATGGAGCCCGAAATTCGACGTGACCTCATTCTGCTCGGGCGTAAATGGTTGAGAGGGCGTGAGGACCAACTGGAATGGAGCTTTGTCTGGCAGAGGCTGATTGAACTAGGTCTTGATCGAGAGGATCTTCTGTCCACCGGCCGCGACTGGCTGGGGGGGCGTGAGGATCGGCCTGACTGGAGCCACGTTTGGCGACGCCTAATCGAACTTCGATTTGAGCGAGAGCATCTTCTGCCCATTGGTCGGGACTGGCTGACAGGGCGCGAAGACTATCCAGATTGGACTATCGTATGGGATCGCTTGGTCAAACTGGGATTTGAAATCGAGACTCTGATTTCGATAGGCACCGATTGGCTTGCAGGACGTGAGGACAGTCCCCGGTGGAGCGCTGTTTGGCTACGTCTCGTCAAATTAGGTGTTCATCCCGAGTCCCTTCTGCCGGTCGGGCGAGAGTGGTTGGACGGGCGCGAAGATCATCCCAGTTGGCCCTACGTCTGGCAGTTCCTCGTTGAACCCGGCTTGGCAAACGAGGAACTCATACCGGTCGGTCTGACGTGGCTTGCCGGACACGAAGGAAGGGCGGAGTGGGTCTATGTGTGGCAACGTCTGCTCGAACTGGAATTTCGGCGTGAGCACGTGTTGTCGGTTGGCAGAGACTGGTTGGCAGGGAATAAGGACATGCGCGAATGGCCGTCCGTGTGGCACCAACTGGTCGAGCTTGGTTTCGAACACGAGAATCTCTTCGCGATCGGAAGGGACTGGCTGGTCGGACGGGAAGACAGATCGGAATGGACTTTCGTGTGGAGGCGCCTAACCCTCCTGCCAGGCATCGAAACAGCGGATGTCCTGAAAATGGGGTTAGAGTGGCTGGCAGGGCACGAAGATAGGCCCGAGTGGGGGTACGTCTGGCAGCATCTCGTCAATCTGCAGTTCGAAATGGATGATCTGCTCGCAACTGGGTGGACTTGGCTTGCTGGACGTGAGGATAAACGAGCTTGGAGTCATGTTTGGCAGGGCTTGGTCGATGCCGGTTTCGATCATGAAGTTCTCTTGTCGACAGCCCGCGACTGGCTGATCGGTCGCGAAGACAAGCCCGAGTGGAATTACGTCTGGCGGCGCCTGGTCGAGCTTGGTTTTGATAGAGTGCACCTCCTTTCGATCGGACGAGATTGGCTGTCCGGTCGCGAGGACAACCCTGGCTGGGCATTCGTCTGGCAGTGCCAACTGAAGTACGGGTTCGGTACTAAGCAACTTCTATCGATAGGCAGCGATTGGCTGGTGGGTCGCGAGGATCGCTCTGAGTGGAGTCATGTTTGGCAACGGCTCGTCGAACACGGGTACGAAATGGAGAAACTTCTTGCCATCGGGCACGTGTGGCTGGTCGGACGAGAGCACCGACCAGAATATCCTTACGTGTACGGAAAGATTCAGGATCTCAGCCGCAGGGGTAATCGTGGTACGAGTTGAGAACAGATGCTCCGCACACTGAACTGAATCAAATGCGGCGGTTCGTGATGGTGTCATCAGAGCAATTGAGCACGGAGCCACACGAGTACAACTTCGAAACTCAAGTTAAGGTCGCGCGTGTCCGGACGACACGCATTTCCGCCCGGCTCATCCAAGTTTTTTCTCCGTGAAACCGGGCGGCTCCTATTCTCCGCTTATGCTTGCCGCTTATGTCCTTGGGACAAAGGCAGCCAGCGAAACATAGATTCGAGCTTCGTGGTTACGCGAAAATGCAGAGTGCACCACCTGCCAGAAGGCCGTACAGTACCTGGAGGATGAGAAGGGCGTGACGATCCGCTCCTTCCGGAACCTCAAAGACGAGCCTCTGTCGATGGATGAGGTGCGCGACCTCGCCGCGAAGGTGGGCGGCGCGGAAAAGCTGTTCTCGAAGCGCGCGCTGAAGTACCGTCAGATGGGCCTGCACGAGCAGCAGCTCTCGGAGGACGACCTGCTGCGGCTTATGACGGAGGAGTACACCTTCGTTACCCGCCCCGTCATCGTCCGCGGCGACCGCGCCACGGCCGGGTTCTCGGCGAAGTGGATCGAAGAGCTCGTAGGCGGCTGACGGTGTACGCCGGGATCCGTCCAGCACCGTGGTGGCGTACGATCCGAACCTGATCCGGATGCGGAAGCGTACGGTGTTGAGATCCGCTTGGAACTCCGGCACTCACGTGCCGGTCGGACGTACCTCCAGCACTATTCATCACACGTTCAGGAAGGTACGAAAATGCGCACCCATGTCCAGAAACCTGACCCTCCTCAGCCGCAGGACCGCCGCGTCCTCTCACGATTGAAAGCTGCTTCGCCTGCCTCACTCCAGAAGGTGCTGCCGCCAATTCATGATTCCCCATTTATGAATGGTGGTCGTACAATACGGAATGCCGATGGCCTTGAAGGCCACCTGGACAGCGTCAACCTGGATCGCGTCGGTCATGATTTCAGCCGGATCTCCGTCCATGCTACAGAACCAGCAGCGATTCGGCCGAAGCTGATGGTCAGCACGTCGGGAGATCGTTTCGAGCAGGAAGCCGACCATGTGTCTGAGCTGGTAGCGACTCAGACTCATTTCCCCCATGGATCCGGCGAGCGAGGTAGTCGCACTACAGCCCATCGAATCCTGGACAACGGCGGAGGGGGAGACAACTGGATATCCATCCGTCCGCTCTCTACCGGCGCGGGTCATTGCTTCGCCGCTCCTCCTGTCGTCCAGCGTACATTGAGCGCGCCCGGCGAGCCTCTTCAGCAGGAAGCTCGTTCTGCCATGGAGCCGCGGTTCGGGCACGACTTCAGCCGGGTGCGGGTGCATACCGACAGGACGGCGGCCGAGTCGGCGGCCGCGATCGGTGCACTGGCATACACGGCTGGACATCACATCGTATTCGGGAAGCGACAGGATGCCCCGACGACGCAGCATGGACGGAAACTCCTCGCGCACGAACTGACTCACGTCTTGCAGCAATCAACCGGAAGCCACGTGGTTGTACAGAGACAGGCGGACAACGGCACGAAGGCAGGACGTAAGAAAGATCCCTCTTTCGTGGTGAAAGAGGGGAAAATCGAGCAGAAGACACTCGACTTTACGTTTGAATACAGCACGTCCATGTATCAGGACAGAGCAGGACGTGTAGCGGTCACAATCGAGTTGGGGTATACCCGGGAATCGAGTAGCAAATACGCCGATCCAAGCAAGCTCAACTGGTTTCAAACCCTTCAAACCAACTATATCACCGACGCGAGCGAAGTACCGCCGACAGATACCGCCATCAAGGAGTATGTGGATGGATGCGTCTCCACGGAGCGTCAAGACGTCTGCTTTGCCATGCGTGACAACGGCTCTGTTTTCACGGATGGGTTATTCCGGCACAGCCTTCCCGACAGGGACGTGTATTTCAAGGCCGAGACCTCGGCGATTGGTATATCGGACAGTGGACTGGAAATATTGGGAACGGTGGAATGGGGATTTCAAATGGATCGGAAGGGAAATCCTACCTGCATCTCCCTGCGGCAGGTCGAAATTGCGTCGCCCTACCACCTTCGAAAATTTCAGGAGTTGAGGGTCCAAGAAGAATAGGTCGGAGAAGGTCAGGTCAGAGGAATGTAGATCCCATCGCTGTGGTTGCTTCGCAACACACAGTGCACCACCTGCCAGAAGGTGATGGCGTACCTGCGTGAGAAGGGCGTGGAGGTGCGCCGCTTCCACGACGTGAAGGCGGAGCCGCTGGCGCGCGCGGAGGTGGAGGAGCTCGCGCGGAAGGTGGGCGGCCCGGACGCGCTGTTCTCCCGCCGCGCGCTGAAGTACCGGCAGATGGGCCTGCACGAGCGGCAGCTCAGCGACGACGACCTGCTGCGCCTGATGACGGAGGAGTACACCTTCATCACCCGCCCGGTCGTCGTCCGCGGCGACCGCGCCACGGCAGGGTGGTACCCCAGGCGGATCGAGGAGATGGTGGGATTCCCGCCCTGATCGGCTCCTGCGCCATCCGGAGAAAAATCACCCGCGTGGCCATCCCTACTCCACATGCCAGAATTCCAGGCCACTCTCGTGGGCATCGTTCCGATTTCTCTTTGATTGGAGGCAAGATCATGGAAGTGCAGGACGCACTCGCCGCAGCCGGGGCGATGGACGGGGACATCGCGCTGGCCGGCGACCAGACCGCCGAGACCCTCGGCGTCGATCTCGAGGACGTCGACGTTCCCGACGACCATCCGGGCAGTCCCCGGATGGGGGTTCCCCGGGCCCCCGGCGGCCCCGGAGCGGAGAGCCGTATCGTGGAGGTGCAGTTCCGCGCCGGTGCCCAGGGCATAGCCACGGCGCTCGCGGAGGACGCGCAGGCGTTCGTGGAGGGGGCCGCCGCGGGGGGCACCATCGCCGGCGGCCTTGCGGTGCAGACCGTGCTGGCAAACCGCGGCCTGGAACGCGGCCGGTTCAGCTTCGACCCCGGGCACCTCGCGGCAGAGACCGAACGGTTGGCGGCCGTCGCGGCGGCGGGCGACGCGGCAGCGGAGCCGTTCGCGGGGCTGCCGCCGCTCCACAGCTTCGTCCAGCTCCAGTTTTCCACTCCGGACTTCGCGGCGATCGCCGCGCGGGAGCTGCAGGCCCTCCCCGAGGTGGAGCTGGCCGTCCTCGTGCCCGGCTCGTCGCCCCCGTCCGTGCCCGCGGACCCGCTGATCGGCACCGAGCAGATGGGGGTCAAGGCGCCGCCCGGGAAGGCGCAGCCGCAGTGGTACCTGCACCGCACGGGTGTCGTGGACGCATGGCGGCTGGGGGCGCTCGGGGACCGCGTCGTCATCGCCGACATCGATTGGGGCTACCGCGTCACGCACCAGGAGCTGGCAGGGCGCCTGGAGCTGAAGCACGCCTACAACGCGTACAACCGCGACAGAAACGTCTCGGTGGGACCGAGCACCCGCCATGGCACCGCGGTCCTGGGCCTTGCGGGCGCGGCCGCGGACGGCAGGGGGATGGCAGGGTATGCGCCACGGGCCGGGCTCTGGCCCATCCAGGGCAACGGCGGGAGCGGCGCCGCCTCGGAGGCCGCCTGGCACGATGCGATCGAGCACGTGCGCAAGGCCGACAGCGGCGGGCGGCGGAAGGTGATCATCCTGGAGGTCCAGACGGACCCGGAGGGAGGCAACTACGAGCAGATGCCGTCCGTCAACGGGGCCATCCAGCGCGCCATCGCCGACGGGGTGGTGGTCTGCGTTGCCGCGGGGAACGGCGGCCGGCCCGCCGACCTGTCGGACGCGGGCAAGCCGATCCCGCCCACCGGCTCCATCCTGGTCGGCGCCACCCTATGGGACCCCACGGAGAACCGGCGGGCCCGCTTCAGCAACTGGGGGTCGCGGGTGGTGGTCTCCGCGCCGGGCGACACGCGCTGCGACGTGACCTGCACGGACGCGGGAGACGACAAGTACAGCAACAAGTTCGGCGGCACCTCCGGCGCGACCGCGAAGGTGGCGGGGGTGGCGGCGCTGATGCTCTCGGTGAACCCGGCGCTGACCCACCACGACGTGCGTGAGATCCTGCGTGGCACCGGCACCCCCATCACACCGCACCCGTCGGCGCCGCACCGGCGGATCGGCGTGTTCCTGAACGCGGAGGCGGCGGTTCGCGAGGCGCTGCGCCGGGCGGGCGCCAACGCGGCGGGGGCAGCGGCTGCCCCGGCGCGGGTCCGCATCGAGGGACTGGCGCGGCAGGCGCCGCCGTCCCGGAGGCGCGGGACCGGCGCCGCCTCTCCGCCGGACGCCATCCCCGACGCGCCCGCGTTCCCGGACCGCACGTTGCGCGAGTTCCGCCGGAGCACGGAAGGGGTGATGACGCGGGAGCAGCAGCTGCTCGCGGTCGACCAGGCCATCCACCTGCTGGATGCCTTCTACGTCCACCGGCTCCTGAAGGAGGCCATGCACGCCGTGCGCCCCGTGCAGCGGCTGCGCGTGCTCCGCCGGCGGCTGGAGGAGGAGCCCGATGCATGGACGGGACGCCGGGAGCTGCGCCTGCACAACCTGCTCTCGGACGTGTTCCTCTCCGTGCGCGACCTGCATACCAGCTACCTGCTCCCCTATCCGTACCGCGACTACACGGCATTCCTGCCCTTCCTGGTCCGCCCCTACACCGACGACGAGGGCCGCGGGCGCTACGTGGTGACGCGCGTCCTTCCCGGGTTCGAGTTCTCCCATCCGGACTTCGGGAGGGGCGCGGAGATCCTGTTCTGGAACGGGGCCGATATCGAGGCGGCCGTCGAGATGAACGCGCAGCAGACGGCGGGGAGCAACCCGGCGGCGCGCCACGTCCGCGGCGTCGACGCGCTCACGCTGCGGCCGATGAACGTCGCCCTGCCGCCGGAGGCGGACTGGGTGCACGTCACCTTCCGGCTCGGCGACGACGAGCCCCCGCAGGAGATGCGGCAGGACTGGCTGGTGCGCTTCACGCCCGTGGAGGAGGCGGCCGCCGCGGGGAACGTTGCACCCCTGCGCCTGGGGGCCGGGATGAACGGAGCCGCGGCGCCGGACGGCGACGGGCACGCGGCCGGGGCGACGAACGCCGCGCGGGGAGGCGCGGCGCCGCGGATCATCCACGAGCAGGCCGCGTTCCGCATCGACCCCACGCGCGTGGCGTCCAGCACCACGCGGGACCTGGTCTTCTTCCCCGTGGAACCAGTCGGGGATCCCGCGCCGGCCCCTGCCGGGGCGGTGCTGGCCGGTGCCGCGCCCGACGGCGCCCCTGACCCGCGCTTCCTGGAGTACGAGGCCTCTCTGGGCATCGACATGGCCTCGGACGCCGTGCGGGAGGTAAAGCAGCTGCTCTTTACGCCCGATACGGTGATCGCGGCGGACGAGCGGGCGCGGAGCGGCACCGCCGATGCCCGCCCTGTGGAGGGGGAGGACGTCCTGACGCACCTGCCCCTCGTCTTCTACGCCCGGCGCCTGGACCTGGGTGGACGGGAGCGGGCGTACCTGCGGATCCGGACCTTCAAGACGCACGATCCCGACGCGTTCGTGAACGAGTTCATCCGCCTGCTGGAGCTCCTTCCGCAGGACGGGCTCCTCCTGGACGTGCGCGGCAACGGCGGCGGGCACATCTTCGCGGCGGAGCGCCTGCTCCAGACCCTTACCCCCGGCCGTATCGAGCCGGAGCGCCTGCAGTTCGTCAGCACGGCGGGAACGCTGGAGCTCTGCCGGCGCTCCGCCACGTCTCCGAACCTCTCGTCCTGGACGCCGTCACTGGAGCAGGCCGTCCTTACCGGCTCCGCGTACTCACGCGCGTTCCCCCTCACCGATCCAGCGTCCTGCAACGACATCGGGCAGCGGTACCACGGCCCGGTCGTCCTGCTGGTGGATGCCCGCTGCTACAGCGCCACGGACATCTTCGCCGCCGGATTCGAGGACCACGAGATCGGTGTCATCGTGGGGACCAATCCCACCACCGGGGCGGGCGGGGCCAACGTGTGGAGCCACGACCTTCTCCAGCGCCTGTACTCGGGAGACGGCGCGCCGCTCCAGCCGCTTCCGCACGGGATGGGCATGCGCGTCGCCATCCGGCAGGCCCTGCGCGTGGGGCCCCGCGCCGGCACGCTGCTGGAAGACTTCGGCGTTTCACCAGCCCCGGATCACGTTCATCGGACCACTCGGCGGGACCTCCTGAAGGACGACGTGGACCTGCTGGAGTTCGCCGCCGGCATCCTGGACGCCCGGCCCGTGTACCGGCTGGCCCTGCGCGAGACGGGCAGAGCGGGGGAGCAGGTGCGGTTCGAGGTGGAGGCGGAGGGCATCGGGCGCCTGGACTTTTACCTGGACGAGCAGCCGGCGGGCTCGGTGTCGTGCGAGCCGGGCGGGCCGCTGCCCGGCTTCTCGGTCCGGACCGGAATCCGCGTGGAGCTGCGGGGGTTTGCCTCGACCAGCAAGGCGGGAGACGCGCGTCCCGTGGCCGCCCTGAAGCACACGGTCGCGTAGCGCTCCGGCCGTAGCGGAGAGACCGCGCGCCCGGCGGGGGAGGGTTCCCTCGCCGGGCTCGATCATGTCCGTGCTTCCGGCGGCAGCCGGTCTCCCGGAGCAACGGGAAGGGGACCGCTCCTCTGAGGTTGCAAAAATCCGGGTGGAGGACGCATCCCTCCACCCGGATCCCGTTCGCCAGGCTGCTGCCGCGCGCAGCCTCGCGGGCTACATCGTCATCGCCTGCGCCAGCTTGCACTGAAACGTGCCGGATGGCCCGCTGCCACCGTCCATCTTGGTGCCGTTCTCGTCGACGCGTTCCGGCACGAAGCCTCCATCAACGCGCAAGCCGGTCAGCAGCGGGTAGTACATGGGAAAGTGCGACGCGATGTCATCCTCGACGAGTGTTTCCTCACCGGGAGGCGGGGGAAGGTCCGCCGGCAGGTCCTGCTCCAGCACGTGGTAGACGTACACCCTGTAGACGTCGCCATCTTGGGTCTCAGGCTTCACGTCCTCCAGGAAGGCCAGCGGCTTCTTCCGCTTCGCGCCGAGAGGCTTCCAGTACATCTCCACGTCGTCCACACACCAGGTGACCTGGTGCGCCATGAAGCCGTCGTGCGCGCCCAGCCTCCAGCGGTGGTCCTGGCATGCGACGTCCTCGACCGTTGCTCCCTCGATCGAGACGCGGGAGGCGATCTTTCCCTCTCCCGAACCGGTCAGCAGCTTCGAATCGACGCGGCCGCCGGTGAGAGAGGTCAGGTTCACGATCTCCTTCGTTCCCTCGATCGCCGTCGCGGAAGGCGGGGCAGCTCCCCGCGCCCCAAGCCCACGGCGCAGCTCGAGCGACCACCCTTCCATGTCCTTGTACTGCACCTCGTCGTTGCGGTCCCGGTACATGAGGCGGACCGTGTGCCGGAGCTCCGGATGGTGCGGGCAGGCCGTGGCCGGCATCAGCACCCGCACCTTGCCGGGCTCTCCGTTGGTGACGAAGAGGCACATGCAGTTGAAATCGATCTTGAGTTTGGCCATCTCATCCTCTCTCGCGAATTGTTTTCAGCTTCCCGCGTATCGAAATCCCGACCATGCAGCGGGCGAGCGGAGCGCAGGGTCGGAGGAGCGCAGCAGCCGAAGCTGCGCCTGGCGAAGCGCCGCGGCGGGGTTGGGCGCGCCGCGGTAGGCGCGGTGGAACTCCATCATCAGCGCGCGCGTCGTGCGATCGTCCACGTCCCACAGGCTGCCCACCGCGCCGCCTGCCCCCGCCGCCAGGAAGGCGCCCGCCAGGCCGGAGAACCCCGCCGCGCGTCCCGGGCCGGTGCGCACCGTCTGGCAGGCCGCCAGCACCACCAGCGAGACGTGGCGCAGGTCCAGCTGCGCGATCTCCGCGGCGTGGAGCACGGAGGCGCTCGCCCCGGGCGCGGGCGCCAGGAGCAGGTACGACTGCTCCGGCCGCTCGTCGTCGAACACCGCGTGCCCCGCGTAGTGCACCAGCCCGGCCCCGCCGAGCGCCGACCGCAGCGCCGCGGGGGTGGCCGCCGCACCCTCGAGCATCCGCGCGCCGGGATACCCGGCCGCGATCTCCCGCGCTTCCGCCGCCGCCGCGACGAGCCGCGTCAGCTCCGGGTGGCGGGCCCGGTCGAAGGCGGGATCGGCGACGAACAGCGCCTTTCCGCTGCCACGCGGCGCGGGACCCGGGCGCCACGCCTCCCGCAGGCTGGCGAAGAAGCGGAGCGGGCGGTCCTCCACCAGGTAGCGTTCCCGCCGCGCGTCGTAGAGCGCGGGGAAGGGGACGGAGGCCAGCTCGCCGTCCGTGACGACGACCAGCGGCGTCTCCGCACCGCCCAGCCGGCCCTCCACCGGCCGCAGCAGCTGGTCGTACAGGTGCGCGAGGCCCACCCGCAGCTCCGCCTCGCCGGCCGCCCCGGCCAGCTGCTGCCGCACGCTCTCGATGGACTGGACCAGGCGGGCGGCGTCGACCACCGTCCGGTACAGCTCCAGCCGCCGCCCCACCGTCCACACCAGGAGGGTGTCGCCCACCAGCGCGTACTGCAGGGCCACCTCGCGGCGCGGAGCCGAAGGCAGGGGATCCGCGCTTCCCGCGCCGGGTCGGCCGGCGGGCGCAAGGGAGGCCCGTCCCCGGTCCAGGTACGCCAGCGCCTCCGCGGGGCGCCCGGCCGCCAGCTTCAGCATCACCACCTGGTCCACCACGCCCCGCGCCGCCTCGAACACCGCCGCCCGGCGGGGCTCCATGCGCAGGGAATCGCGGCGCCGCTCCAGGATTCCCAGCGCGGCCTCCAGGCGCGTGACCCCCCCTCTCTCGTCGCCCGCCGCCAGGCGGGCCTGCGCCCCGCGGACGACGGCGGGGAACGCCACCAGCGGCGCCGGGACCGCCGTGAAGTACGCGGCGGCGGAGTCCAGCGCCTCCGCAGCCGCCGAGGGGCGGGTCCGGAGCACGCCGGCCGCCGAGGCGATCTGCAGCTGCGCCCTCATCCACGCCCGGGCGCCGGCGCTGGTCAGCGCCTCGAGGGCCGCATGCCCCGCGGCCACGTCCCGGTCCGCCAGCGCGAGGGCGCCGACGTCGGCCAGCAGCCGGGCGCGGATCAGCCGCGCCTCCGCCGCGAACGCCAGCGTCCCGGTCCGCTCCGCCACGCGCACGCCTTCGTTCAGCAGCCTGATCGCCGCCCGGCGAAAGCCGTCCTCAGCCACGGTCTGCCCCGTGAAGGCGAGCATGTTGTGCAGGCGAAAGGAGCCGCGGTACGGCCGCAGGCGCTCCAGCGCCCGGTGAGCCAGGGCGTACCCCTGGTCCAGGTTGCGCATCTGGAGGTGGGCGATGGACATGGCGTCCACGGCCACTCCCTCCTGCTCGCGCTCGCCCGCCCGGGCGAACAGCGCCGCGGCCGCCTGGGCCTGTGCCAGCCCCGCCTCGTGCCGGTCCGTGCGCAGCAGCAGGGCCGCGAGCGATTGGCGGGCCTCTCCGGCCAGCGCCGGATGGCGCACGCTGTCCACCCGCGCACTCATCCCGCGCAGTATCCGCTCCGCGGCTTCCGGCTCGCCGGTGAGGTAGACCATGTAGCCATACATCACCCGCGCCCAGGCTTCCAGCGCCGGCGAGCCGGACCCTGCCGAGCCCGCGTTGGAGAAGCGGGAAGCGGCGCCGGGAAAGTCCACCCGGCCCATCGCGGCGCACCCGGCGGCGAACGCCGCGTGGGCGCGCGCCAGCCTCTGTGTCTCCGTGCCGCCCGCCCGGGAGCGGATGGCGCGCACGCCGTCCGCCAGCGAGGCGTCTCCGCCGGGCCGCCGCTCCAGCACCTGCGCGAGCGCCTCGGCGCGCAGCAGGCGTGCTTCCGCTCCCGCCGGCTTGCCCGCGCGCGCCGAGTCCGCCCAGGCGCCGAGCTCGCGGCACCATCCCAGCTTCCGCGCCTCACCGGGCTCCGCCCTCGCGTACGCCCGGTAGGCCGCCACCGGCGCGTACGGTGCCGGGGCCGCGGCAACGGTACGGAAGGCGAGCAGCGCGTCCAGGTGCTGCCGCGCAGCCGGCACCCACGGGGAGCCGGGATCGGCTGCCAGGTAGGCCCGCCAGGCGTCCGCCGCCTCCTCCAGCAACCCGAACCGCTCCAGTGCCAGGGCCAGGTTGTACCGGGCGGCCGGGTTCCGCGGCTCGCGCTCCAGCGCTTCGCCCGCCGCCTCGATCGCGGCGATCAGGTCGCGCGGGGTCCCGCCGCGCTGGGCCTGGACGATGTACGCGGCCGCCAGGTCCGCGAGCACCGGGGCGGGGCGACTGGCCCGCCTTACCGTCGTCTGCAGAGATGAGATGGCCCGCTGCAGCGAATTTCCCGTACCGGAGTCATACAGCAGCTCGATGAGTGCCTTGGCGTGCGCTGCGTGTGGATCCGACGCGTCGCGCGCGGCCTGCCCCGCGCGCTTGGACAGGGCGGTGATGCGGCGAGTCCGGGAAGCGTCGGCCGCTGCATCCCGGCAATGCCCTTTGCCGAATTTGGACGCTTCCACCAGGAGCGGGTCGCAGGCCGCCGGTGAGGCGGAGATCGAGAGACGGGGTGCAATCGCCGGCGCCCCATCCAGCTCACGTGCGAGCTCGCCGAGCAGTCCGGGGGGCTGATCGGCGCTGCTGATTGTGTCGCAGCTGCTGACGGTCAGGGCGCATACGAGGGCGACGCGGGCAAGCAGAACAGTCGGCCAGCCGGGGTGTGCGCCGAACCGGCGCGGAAGGCGGAGGTGGGGGCGGGAATCGTCGCCGAGCATTGTAGCACCACATGTGGAGGAGCGGGGAGATCGCGGATGGGAGCACAGAGCGTGTGCAACTGCTCCGGTCCTGCTACAGCAGTGTAGGAGAGGGTTTACCGAGAGGCAAGCAACCGGTTGAGTAGCGCCGGGGACGATCGCGGGCAGCAGGATCAGCCGGGCTCAGGAAGCGACTCAGGGATGTCCGGCGCCGCGGCTTGTGTGCGGAGGCTCGGGAACGTATGAATTGCGTGCGTCGGCCACGTACGGCCGATGCTTCACAACCTGCTCCCCGCCTTCTCCCATGCTTTGCTTCCACCTCCGTGATCCGCTCCGCGCCGCCGCGTGCCTGGGCCTGCTCCTGGCGGGCAGCGTGCTGCGGGCCAGCGCGCAGCCGACGCTGCCCGCGCTCGAGCCCGGGCAGCGCATCCGCGTGGCGGCACCGGGCATGGGGCTGCCGCGGCCCACGCCGGCGGAGGTAGCGGTGGCTACCCCCGACAGCCTGTTCCTGACCGTGGGCGGGCTCCCGCTGAACCTCAACGCGGCGTCCGTCACCGTGCTGCAGGTGGAGGCGGGCAGGCGCAGCCGGGCCGGCGTGGCGCTGCGGCGCGGGCTGCTGCTGGGGGCCGTGGGCCTCGCGGGGGGCGTGGCGCTGTGGGAGAACGCGCCCGCGCCCGAGCGGCGGCGGCAGCGCTACCGCTGCGAGTCGCCGACGGGGTACTGCATCCGCTACTACATGGACGGGCCCACGGACCTGCGGGCGCCATTGACCGGGGCCGGCGTCCTGGCGGGGGTGGTGTGGGCCTGGGTGGACCCGGGGGACGCGTGGCGCCGCGTTCCGCTCCGGGGAGGCACGGGGCCTGCGGCGTCCGGCGGCGGGCTGGAGCTGGGCGTCGTGCTCCGCTTCTGAGGCGCGAACGGGCCCACGCCCGCAACCCTGGCGAGATCGAGGTGAGGATGGCACGACCGAGCACGCGGTGGATCGGAGGGCTGTGCGTGCTGGCGCTCGCCGCGTGCGCGCCGCCCGCGCCGGCGAACCCCGCGGACGCGCCGCAGCCGGCGGCGGACCGCACGCCGCGGCGCGCGATCCGCCTCTACACCACGGGGCTGCCGGCATGCCCGTTCCGCTCCGTGGGCTCGGTGCGGGGCGGCAACTACGACGGGCTGCGCCAGTCCGCCTACCAGTACGGCGCCGACGCGGTCATTGAGATCATGCGCGAGCCCGCGGAGCCGGGTGCGCGGAGCATGGGCGGCCCGTACACCGGCACCGCCGTCGTCTTCACCGACCCCGGCTGCCGGCGCTGATTCAGAGCACCGTATCGGTGTTGGCCAGCACACGCGCCATCAGGTAGATCACCGTGTATCCGCTCTTGGCGTCGGCTCCGTGCACCATCCCCACCGGCTTGGATCCCTGCTCGGTGACCACGATGGAGCCCGAGGCCGCGCCTTGCGTCATGGCGTCGTCGCCGGTGGTCCAGGGAAAGTCCGACACCTTGGCGAGGATGCAGTCAGGGATGGTGGAGCCGCCGGGCGCCACATACGGTAGCCCACCTCTTCGATGGTGCCAAAGGCGGACTGCCCGGTCCCCGCACCGCGCACCCGCACGCGGTCGCCCTTCTTCACCGTGTCTGCAGCGCGCCCACCTGGCCGATGTCGCGGATCCAGCCCACGTCCGCCTGGACGCCGCCGTCGAACTCGATGGCGATGTAGTCCTCCAGGATCTTCTTCTTCGACGTGTTCGCGGAGTCCGTGAACATCGGAGAGCGCGCCGCCCCGTCCGGGTCCAGCAGCACCTCGACGCCCTCCCACGCGGCGATGGCGGCGCCGCCGAGCTTGACCGGCGGCTGGTAGATCTCCTGCCGCTCCTTCATCTTGTCGGGGTCGAAGACCACGTACAGGGCGGTGAGCAGGAACCTGCGGCTGTGATCGGCGCGATGAGCGCAGATTCCGACGCATGCACACGCTGCCGACCATCACCTGGGAGTACCGCACGCTCAAGATGGACGTGGACCGGTACCTCCTGGGGCCCACCATCGACGTCCGCGACGTCAGCCGCCACCTGAACCACCTGGGCGGCGAAGGCTGGGAGCTGGTCTCCATGATCGACGTGAACGCCGGCGAGGGCCGCACCTGCGACCTCGCCGCGATCTTCAAACGGCCCGCCGCGGCCCCGCGCAGTGTAACTGAATCGAGGGGCGGCCCCACGCGGCCGCCCTTCTCGTTTACGCCCCGGCCGCACGACCGCGCCGCCTCGGCGCCATTCGCGATCCAAACGTTTGATTGACCCTCCGTTCCACGCGGCCCCATCCTTCCGCGCAACCCTGCTTCATCCCCCTCTCCGCACGATGGATCCGCCCATGGAACAGTTCGAAGCCGACGTGTGCGTGGTGGGCGCGGGGTTCGCCGGCCTGGCCGCCGCGCGCTACCTCCAGGCGCAGGACCGCACGGTCGTGGTGCTGGAGGCGCGGGACCGCGTGGGCGGGCGCGTGTGGGGCAAGACGCTCGAGGACGGCACCGCCGTGTCCGTCGGCGGCACGTGGCTGGGGCGGGACCAGGCGCGCATGTTCGACCTGGTGGGCAGGGTGGGCCTGGGCGTGTACCCGCAGTTCGACGATGGCGACATCGTGCTGCGGCTGCACGGCGAGAACTCGCGCTACCAGGGGCTCATGCCGGACCTGGGCTGGTGGGGGCTGCTGTGGCTCGGCATCGCCGTGGAGCGGCTGGGCGAGATCGCGCAGACGGTCCCGCGGGACCGGCCGTGGGAGGCCCCGGAGGCCGCCGAGCTGGACGCGACGACGGTCGGGGCGTGGCTCTCGTCGAGGTGGAACGTACCGTCGGAGAACGCGCGGCTCATGCTGGAGACGGGGCTGGGGATGCTGTTCTGCGCGGACCTCTCCACCGTGTCGCTGCTCGGCAGCATGGTGCTGGCGCGGGGCGGCGGGCGCGACGGGTTCCAGTACTTCATGGATTCCGGCATCACCGAGACCCACCTGATCGACGGGGGCGGCTCGCCGGAGGTGGCGAGGCGGCTGGGGGTGGCGCTGGGCGATTCGCTGCGCACCTCGGCTCCCGTGCGGCGCATCGAGCACTACGACGGCCACGTGGACGTGATCGCAGACGGGGTGCGCGTGCGCGCGGAGCACGTGATCGTCACCGCGCCGCCCGTGCTGGCGGGACAGATCGCGTACGACCCGCCGTTGCCGGACGCCTACGGGCAGCTCATGCGGCAGATGCCGGCGGGGCCGCTGGTCCGCGTGATCACCGTCTACGAGACGCCGTTCTGGCGCGAGAAGGGCCTGTCCGGGCAGACCTCCGCGCCCCAGTCGCCGGTGCCGGTCAGCATCGACCAGTCGCCGCCCTCCCCCACGACGGGGGCGCCGCCGCCGCGGGGCGTGCTCAGCAGCTATGCCCACGGCTCGGCCGCCCTGGAGCTGATGCGGATGGACGCGGATGCGCGCCGCGAGCTCTGGCTGGGGGAACTGGCCCTGCGGCTGGGGGACGAAGCGACCGATCCCATCGCCTACAACGAGACGGACTGGTCTGCCGAGCCGTGGTCGCTGGGCGGGATGATCTCGCACTTTCCGCCGGGCGTGCTGACGGCGTACGGCCCGGTGCTGCACGAGCCCTACGGGCGGATCTCCTGGGCCGGCACCGAGCGGGCGACGGAGATGCACGGGCTGATGGAGGGCGCCGTGCGCTCCGGCGAGCTTGCCGCGCAGGCGGTGGTGCGCCGGCTCGACGCGTCCACCGGCGCAGCGGTGTGACGGCGCGTCGTCAGACCTTGGGCCGCGGCAGCGAAGGCATCTCGCCGACCAGGGCGTAGAGGTCGCCCCACAGGCGGCCGACGGGGCGCAGGGTGGCGGTCTCCACGTCCAGCCGCCCCGGCGCGAAGCGCAGCGCGTCGGAGACGTGCACGCGCACCACCTCGCCGATCACCAGCGTGTTGGCGGAGCCCTCGAGCTCTACCTCCTTGAACAGCCGGCACTCCAGCACCGCGGGACAGTCCGCCACGTACGGCGCGTCCACCGCCTCCGCCCGCGCCGGCGCCAGCCCCGCGCGCGCGAACTCGTCCACGTCCGGCGCGTACTCGCCCGCGCTCTCGTTCATGGCGGCGAGCTGCGCCTCCGTGACCACGTTGATGCAGAACGCGCCCGTGTCGCGGATGTTGCGCAGCGTGTCCTTGGGCTCGCCGCGGCGGCTGCCGATGGAGACGCCCACCAGCAGCGGCGTGGCGCTCAGCGCCGCGAAGTAGCTGTACGGCGCCAGGTTGGGCCGCCCGTCCGGCGTGTGCGTGCTGACCCACGCGATGGGCCGCGGCACCACCAGCGAGGTCAGGAGCTGGTAGCGGTCGCGGTTGGTCAGCGCCGCGGTGTCGAAGATCATCCCCCCGCGCCGCCCTCGCGCGCCCGCAGCCCGGCGGCGATCCACTGGCGGAGGTCGCGCGCCTCGTCCGCCGCGATCATGTGTCCGATGGGGTAGTCGCGCGCCTCCAGCTCCGCGCCGGCGGCCCGCAGCAGGTCGCGGCCCTGCTGCGCCATGGCGAAGGGGATGGCGGGGTCCATCGTGCCGTGCCCCCAGAAGAAGCGCGTGCCCCGCACCGTCTCCGGCGTGGCGCGCACGGAGGGATGCTCGGCCAGGAAGCCGCTCAGGTTGACGGCCAGCGGGATGGCGCCCGGGTTCCGCAGCGCGTGGGCGATGGACATGGTGCCGCCCTGCGAGAAGCCGCCCAGCACCAGCGGTCCCGTGCGCACGGGGAGCCGCTCCGGCAGCGCGGCCAGGAACTCGCCCAGGGCCACCTGCGCCTGCTCGAAGCTCTCCGGCTCCGGGCGGCTGCCGCCCAGGAAGCGGTACCAGGCGGAGCCGGGGCCGTATCCCCACGGCGCGCCGGGAAAGGGCGCCTCGGGGGTGACCACGACGGCGTCCGCGGCCAGGTGCGGGCCCAGGCCCAGCAGGTCGTGGCGGTTGCTGCCGCGGCCGTGCAGCAGCACCAGCAGCGGCGCGCCGTCGCGGGCGCCGGGCGGGACGATGCGCTCGAAGGGCAGGTCCGCGCCGTTCACGATTGCGCGGTTTCGTGAGGCTCGATGGAGTTCTGGAACACGCCGCGGCCGATCGCCATGATCCCGCCCACGATCAGCGCCAGCGCCAGCACCACGCCGGCGAGAGAGAGCGCGTGCGCGCGCTTCGCATCGCGCTCGGCGCGCTTGCGGCCCAGCACCAGCAGCGCGTGCGCGGCGATGGCGGCGCCGACCATCATCCCCACGTGCCCCATCAGCCGGGCGTACCAGGTGCCGGTCAGGATCACGCCGATCCCCAGCAGCACCTGCAGGTCCAGCACGCCCGTGAACAGCCGCGCGGCGATGCGCGACGAGCGGCCGTACTCGCGGCCCGTGGACCAGAAGTACGCGAAGGCGGCGATGGCGGCCACGGCGGCCAGCAGCACGAGGTAGCGCACGCCCGAGTGCGCCTGGAAAAGGACGTTCATTCCGGCTCCTGGATGGCGAAGTTCATGGGTTCACGCGGAAACGACCGCAGGCGGCGAGCCACGCGGCTCATTCGCTGGCGTCCGTGCTCAGCTCGCGGTTGACGGCCGCGGTGCCCGCGGGCGTGGGGCGCTCCTGCGCCTGCGCGCTCTGCGCCACCTCCGCCAGCGCCTGCTCCGTGATCCACCCTTTCGACGCGGCGTGCTGTGCGGCGGCCAGGGTGTCGTCCGCCAGGATCAGCGTGCTGCCGGCCTTCTCCACCTCCGCGGCCAGCTTGCGGATGGAGAAGACGCGCTCCGGGCGCGGCACCACGTTGCGGATGTAGACGGCGCGGATGCGGTCCGGGTAGTCGTGCACCACGCGGTGGTAGATCTCCGGGTCCTCCTGGCCGCTGTCGCCGATCAGGACGAAGGGCAGGGCGGGGAGCAGCGAGAGGATGTTCTTGATGGCCTCCAGCTTGTGCCCCGCGTGGCCGGTGGGCAGCGTCTCCTGCGCGCTGATGCCCCAGTCGCGCAGCAGCAGCGGGCCGATGGGGATCTGCTGCAGGGTCAGGAACTCGGAGAGCAGGTCGTGGATGTTCCACGGGCTGCTGGAGACGTAGAAGATGGGGTTGAAGGGCGTCTCGCCCGTGCCCTGCTGCAGCGCGCGGTAGAAGGCGGCCACGCCGGGAAAGGGGACGCGGGTGCGCGCGTTGGTCAGCAGGACGTTCCGGGCCATGCGGATCGTGGACGTCGCGTCCGTGCGCACCACGGTGTCGTCCAGGTCGCTGATGACGCCGAACGCGGCCTGCGGCGGCGGCACCAGGATGTGCCCCAGCGCGCGCGGCGGCTCCGCGCCCTCCACGGCGGGCTCCACCAGCTCCAGCGCCACCTCGTGCCAGAGCGCGTGCGCGCCGAACGGGGGATCCGGGTGCAGCCACACCTCGAAGTACCCCTCCTCGTCCGCCGCCACCACCTGCTGGCCGCCGGCGTAGACCACGCGCACCTTTGCGCCCGACACCTCGTCGCTCTCGAAGCGCTGGATCATGCTGGCCAGGTTCACCAGCACGCTCTGCCCCTCCGCGGCGGCGGGGACGGCGGCGCCGCGCAGCACGCGGCCCTTGAGGTAGGCCCGGTCCGCGCAGCCGTAGCCGCGGTAGGGCTCGACGCGGATGGTGCCGCGGCCCTGGAAAAGGCCGTGCTTCTCGCGCTGCTCGTCCAGCTTGCGCTCCACCCGGTGGATGAACTTCCCCAGGCTCTGCTTCCAGTCCGCCACCCGTCCTCCTCCCTCCCTCGGCCGTTGCAGGCTGTCCCCTGTACCCTGTCCCCTGTAACCTATTCCCTGATCCCTATTCCCTAATCCGCCTCCCCCGCATATTCTGCGACGCACCACGCCCGCCCGTCCACCCCACTGGCCCCATCCCCACCGCAAAAGATGAGCGAAACCGCGTCCGCCGCGGCATCCCCCCGTCCCGGGCTGGCCGCCAGGCTCGGCCTGCACCGGCCGGAGCTGCGCGCCTGGGCCATGTACGACTGGGCCAACTCCGGCATGGTGACGGTCATCACCACCGCCGTCTTCCCCATCTTCTTCGTGCAGGTGGCGGGGTACGGGCTGCCGGAGGCGGAGGCCACGCAGCGCTACGGCTGGGCGACGACCATCGGCCTGGCGGTCATCGCCGTGCTGGCGCCCATCCTGGGCACGCTGGCGGACTACGTGGCCATCAAGAAGCGGCTGCTGGCCACCTTCATGGGCATCGGCGTGGCCGCGGTGGCCATGATGTACTTCATCCACCGCGGCGACCTGATGCTGGCGGCGGGGCTGTTCATCCTGGCCAACATCGGGGTCAACGGCAGCTTCGTGTTCTACGAGTCGCTGCTGCCGCACGTGGCGCGCGAGGAGGAGATGGACCGCGTCTCCACGTCGGCGTACGCGCTGGGATACATCGGCGGCGGGCTGCTGCTGGCGCTGAACCTCGCGTGGATCATGAAGCCCGCGTGGTTCGGCCTGCCGTCGGGCCAGGGGCTGACGCCGGAGCAGGCGTCGCTGCCCACCCGGCTGGCGTTCGTGTCCGTGGCGGTGTGGTGGCTGCTCTTCGCCATCCCGCTGTTCCGCCGCGTGCCCGAGCCGCCGGTGGCGCGCGAGGCGGACGAGGCGCCGGGGGCGAACCCCGTGAAGGTGGCCTTCACGCGGCTGGGGGAGACGTTCGCGGACCTGCGCGGCTACCGGCAGGCGTTCCTGATGCTGGTGGCGTTCCTGATCTACAACGACGGCATCGGCACCATCATCCGCATGGCCACGGTGTTCGGCAACGAGCTGGGCATCAGCCGGGGGATGCTGATCGCCACCATCATGATCGTGCAGTTCGTGGGCATCCCGTTCGCGTTCCTGTTCGGCTCCCTGGCGGGGCGCATCGGGGCCAAGCGCTCGATCTTCGTGGGACTGGCCGCGTACGTGGGCATCTGCATCTTCGCGTACTTCATCACCAGCGCGACCCAGTTCCTGATCCTGGGCATCCTGGTGGGGATGGTGCAGGGCGGCACGCAGGCGCTCAGCCGCTCGCTGTTCGCCAGCATGATCCCGCGGCACCGCTCGGGCGAGTTCTTCGGCTTCTGGGGCGTGTTCGAGAAGTTCGCGGGCATCTTCGGGCCCGCCATCTTCTCGATTGTGGTGGGCGCGGCGGGTACCAGCCGGATGGCGATCCTGGTGATCGCGGTGTTCTTCGTGATCGGCGGCTGGCTGCTGTCGCGCGTGGACGTGGCGGATGGGCAGGCCCGCGCCCGCGCGGAGGAGGCGAGCGTGGTGGCCAGCGGCGTGGCGCCGGCCTGACCGAGCGGCGAACAGCGGGCTCACGCGGAGGGCGCGGAGGCGTGGAGGGCGCGGAGGGCGCGGGCGGGGATGCGCGCCAGGGGGATGTGCTCCGCTCGGCCTGATCGGCGTCTTCTGCATCCGTGCGTTCCGGCCACGGGACGGAGGATTCGGGGTGCAGGCGCCGGCGCAGGGCCCCCGGCGCCCGGCCCCCGGACGCGGGTTACCCGGCGAATGAATTCGCGGCTGGGACGACGTGATGTCCGCCTGCGCGGACCGGTCCCGTGCGGGCGCGGGCATCGTTGCGCGGGGCACGCGTTCGAGAGACCGGCACCTGCGCGATCACCCATCACCT
>DASTLD010000090.1:0-8120 GCA_035715345.1 Longimicrobium sp. | reverse complement strand
CCGGCGGGGCGTCTCTACCATGGAAATGCACACTCCCGTGCCGGGTGCGCGGACCTGTCCCGTTCAGTCCGCGCAGGCGGACTTCACGTTTTCGTTGCCGCGATTTCAATCGCCGGGCGGCCCGCGCGCCGACCGTAGGCTTCGAACACCGGACCTCCGCGGCTCCGCGTGAGCCATCGGGGTTTTGGCGTGGCGCGCAACTTGTACCCGGGGGCGCGGCGCGGGCCGGCGCCCGCACGCAGAATCGACCCCGTTTCCGCATGGCAGACGACTCCTCTCAAACGCGCGCCGCACCGCTGCCCGGCGAACCGGGCGGCACCGGCAGCTCCGTGCTCGATCCCACGGAGCTGCAGTACCGCCTGCTGGTGGAGCGCGTGCACGACTACGCCATCTTCCTCATGGACCGCGACGGCTTCGTGACCCACTGGGGCGAGGGCGCGGAGCGGATCAAGGAGTTCGCCCCCGAGCAGGTCGTCGGGCGGCACCTGAGCTTTCTCTATCCCCCCGAGGGGGCGGAGGACGGCACCGCGGAGGAGCACCTGGACCACGCCGCGCAGCACGGCGAGTACATCGGCGAGGGCATGCGCCGCGCGCGCGACCGCGGCACGTTCCCCGCCCGCGTGGTGCTGACCGCGCTGCGCCGCGACGGCGAGCTGCACGGCTTCAGCAAGGTCACGCAGGATCTGACGGAGCGGCGCCGCGTGGAGCACCGCCTGCGCGAGGCCATCCACGCCGCGGAGGCGGCCAGCGTGGAGAAGTCGCGCTTCCTGGCCACCATGTCGCACGAGATCCGCACGCCCATCAACGCCATCCTGGGCTACGCGGACCTGCTGGCGCTGGAGATCGAGGGGCGCCTGAGCGACGGCCAGCGCACCTACGTGGAGCGGGTGCGCGCCAGCGGCATGCACCTGCTGTCGCTGATCGAGGACGTGCTGGACTTTGCGCGGGTGGAGGCGGGGCGCCTGGCGGTGGAGCCCGGGCACGTGCAGGCCACGCCGACCGTGGACACGGCGCTGGCGCTGGTGCGGCCGCAGGCGGAGGCGCGCGGCATCGTGCTGGAGCTGGACTGCGACCCGGAGGCGCGCTACTGGGCGGACGAGACGCGGGTGCGGCAGATCCTGGTGAACCTGCTGGGCAACGCGGCCAAGTTCACCGCGCCCGGCGGCACCATCCGCGTGGTCTGCGGCTGCGCCGAGCCGGAGCCGCCCTGCGAGCTGCACGGCCCCGGCCCGTGGACGTGCGTGCGGGTGGAGGACACCGGCATCGGCATCCCCGCGGACCGGCTGGCGTCCGTGTTCGAGCCGTTCGTGCAGGTGGACAACGCGCTGACCCGCGCGCACCAGGGCACGGGGCTGGGGCTGGCCATCAGCCGCCGCCTAGCGCGCCTGATGGGCGGCGACCTGACCGTGCGCAGCACCCCCGGGCAGGGCTCCGTCTTCACCCTCTGGCTGCCCTCGTCGCCGCAGGCGCTGGACGCGGTGCCGGAGGCGGTGCGCGGGCCGGCGCTCACGCTGACGCGCGTGGGGCACTACGTGGCCAGCGCTTCGGCGGACGTGGTGGCGCGCCTTCGCGAGCGCCTGCGCGTGGACCCGCTGACGCCGCAGGCGCGCGAGCGCACCACCAGCGAGATCGAGGACCACATGCCCACCCTGCTGACGGACCTGTCGCAGGCGCTGGTGGTGCTGGAGGAGGACGGCCCCGACGCGTCCAGCACCGCGGCGGACGGGCGCCGCGTGCAGACGCTGCTGGCGGAGCTGCACGGCTACCAGCGCGTGCGCCTGGGGTGGTCGCGCGAGGGGCTGGCGCGCGAGTACGCCATCCTGCGCGAGGAGCTGGACCGCGCGCTGGACGACGCGCGCGCCCTGGCCTCCGCGGACGCGGTCAACGAGTCGCGCGCCGTGGTGCATCGCCTGCTGGCCGCCGCCGCGGAGGTCTCCCTGCGCGCCTACGACCGCGCCGCGGCGGACTCCGGCGACAACTGAAAAAGCCTCACGCAGAGACGCGGAGGACGCGGAGGACTTCACTCCGCGTTCCTCTGCGTCTCCGCGGCTCTGCGTGAGTCTCTTTAGTTACAACAGCACGATGGGCGTGTTGTCCAAGTGCCAGTGGTATAGCCGCCGGAGCGCGTCGGCCAGCGTGGGGACCTCATCCTCGCCGTAGAGGAAGCGGACGGTGGCGGTGTCGGGGTCGCCCACGGTGGCGAACTCGTGGACGTGGTGCTCCGTGTTGTGGTCGGCATGCGGGCTGTCGTAGCGGAAGATGGTGCCGCGGTCCGCCAGGATGCCCTTGTACGAGTAGGCGTCCACGGCGAACAGTCCCGTGCCGCCCACCCGCGCCATCAGGCGGATCTCCTGCTCCACCTGCAGGTAAAGCCCGGCCTGACAGCGGACGTAGCCGCTGACGAACACCATTTCCGCCATCGTGAGAAAAGACAACTCCGGCGCGAGCACGAAGCCGCGGCGCCGGAGCTGTTCGATCTGGTCTGTCTGGGAGCCGAGCAGTTGAGGGAGCCGTGCGGGTGCGTGCTTACCTCGCCACACGCGTCCGCTTGGCTACGCTCGCCCAGAACAGCCAACTGGAGATGTCATCGTCCTCGGCCAGCGCGCCGGAGGCGAACCGCTTCAGCATCTCGTCCGTGCTCATTCCGAAGCGCTCCTCAAAGGCGCGGAGCCGGGCCTCCACCACCAGTCCCGCCTGCGGCAAGCCGGAGCCGAGCAGCTCCGACTCCAGCGCCTCCAGCGCGCTCTCGCGCTCGCGGGGGCTGAGCGCCGCGAGCTGTTCATGGGTGAGAGCCGGCATGGGAGATCCTCCTTCAATGGCGTAGTCGCTTCAATAATGTCCCAACCGGCCGTTCCAGACAACCCTCGCCATTCTCTGCGCCCCTCTGCGTCTCCGCGGCTCCGCGCGAGTCCAGATCAGTCGGGGAGGGAGCAGGAGAGCACGGTCAGGCGGCCGGGGGTCATGTGCTCGCCGCCCTCGCTGGTCAGCACGACGGCGCCGCCGGGGCCCAGCGCAACCGCCTCGCCCTGCGGCTCGCCCAGGGGCGCCAGGTCCATGCTCAGCGCCGGGTCGCCGCTGCGCAGCAGGTCCGCGGTGCGGTAGACGGCCAGCGTGCCGTACGTGCGCAGCGCCACCCACCGCCCGTCCGCCGACGCGCCCGCGCCCGTCACGCGGTCGCCGGGCTGCTCCGGCTCCGGGGCCAGCGTGGCCACCCGCACCAGCTCCACCGGCCCCTTCCGCAGCGGCGTGGGCCAGCGGTACAGCTCCACCTGCCGGCGGTTGCCCTTGGTCACCAGGTACACCTCGCCGTTCGGCAGGACGAACAGCGCCTCCGCGTCGTCGCCGGCGCCCTTGGGGAACTCCGCGCGGTACTCGGCGGCGCGCACGGTGGACTCGCCCAGGGGCGGCTCCGGGAAGGTGTAGAGCGACAGCTCCTGGCCGCCGCCGCGGTTGTTGCCGATGTCCGCCAGGTAGACGCACCGCCCGCCGGGGCAGGGGCCGACGGCCACGTCCTCCCAGTCGCGGTTCTGCGCGCCCTGCAGCCGCACCCGCGCCGTCATCCGCCCCTGCACGGTGACGCCGTAGAGGATCGGGTCGCCGCCGGAGTCGCCGTGCGTCCACACCACGTCGCCGGCGCCGATGGCCGCGCCGCTGGTCTCGCTCAGCTCCAGCGGCAGCTCCACGGACGGGCCGCCGATCCGGCACCCGCCCGTTCCGGGCGTGGGCTCCACCCGCGCGCCGGGCTCATCGCCCGCCCCGCTGCGGTCGCACGCGGGCAGCAGGGCCAGGCAGGCGGCCAGCAGCGCCCGGGCCCTCCATCTCTTCCGATCCATCGCGGCGGTCACGTGGTGATGATGGGCACGCGGTCCGGGTCCGCGGGGGGCAGCGCGGTCTCGCGCGGGGCGGGCTCCGGGCGCTGGTAGTAGGTGCCGTCCGCGCCCAGCTCCCACGCGTCCGGCCGCGCCAGGTCCGCCTCCAGGATGGCGTCCAGCCGCGCGCGGTGGCCCGGCTCGATGATGGGCACGGCCACCTCCACGCGCTTGCTCAGGTTGCGCGTGCGCCAGTCGCCGGAGCCGATGTAGTACTCCGGCTGGCCCGCGTTGCCGAAGCGGAAGATGCGGGCGTGCTCCAGGTGGCGGCCCAGCAGGCTGTAGACGTGGATGTTCTCGCTGACGCCCGCCAGCCCCGGCCGCAGCGAGCAGATGCCGCGCACCAGCAGCTCGATGCGCACGCCCGCGCGGCTGGCGCGGTACAGCGCGGCGATGATCTCGCGGTCCGCCAGGCCGTTGAACTTGGCGCGGATCCACCCGCCGCGGCGGTGGCGCGCGTGCTCCGCCTCGCGGTCGATCAGGGCCACGAAGCGCTCGCGCATGTTGTAGGGCGCCACCAGCAGGTGCCGGAACTCCGCCGGGCCGCCGCCGCCGGTCAGCAGGTTGAAGACGACGTTGATCTCCTCGGCGATGTTCGGGCTGGCGGTCAGCAGCCCCAGGTCCGTGTAGAAGCCGGCCGTGCTCGCGTTCAGGTTGCCTGTGCCGATGTAGACGTAGCGCCGGATGGCGGGCCCCTCGCGGCGCACGATGAGGGCGATCTTGGCGTGCACCTTGAGCCCCGGCACGCCGTAGATGACGTGGATGCCGTACGAGCGCAGGTAGCGCGCCCAGTGGATGTTGCTCTGCTCGTCGAAGCGCGCGGTCAGCTCCACCAGGGCCACCACCTGCTTGCCGCGCGAGCTGGCGCGGGTCAGCGCCTCCACGATGCGCGACTTCTTGTTGGTACGGTACAGCGCCAGCTTGACCGCCAGCACGTCCGGGTCCTCCGCGGCCTCGATGACCAGCCGCTCCACCGTCTGCTCGAACGAGTCTTCCGGGAAGGAGACCAGCACGTCGCGCTCGCGCAGCGCGTCGAAGACGGGGCGGCGCGGCTCCAGCGGCGTGCGAGGCGGCGGCGCGGGGGGGTAGCGCAACTCCGCCCCGCCCACGTCCGCCTCTTCCGCCAGCTCGCGCAGGCCGCTCAGGTCCACCAGCCGCTCCACCGCGTACACGTCCTGCTCGCCCAGCGCGCTCACGCGCCCCGGCGCCTCGTACTGCAGCTCGCGCAGCAGCATGCGCCACACGGCCTCCGGCATCTCCCGCTCCACCTCCAGGCGGACGACGGGGCGGAAGCGGCGCTTGCGCACCTGCTCCTCCACCTCGTGCAGCAGGTCCTCCACCTCGCGGTCGCGCAGGTGCAGCTCCGCGCTGCGCGTGACGCGGAAGGCGTGCGGCGGCTCCACCTCCAGGCCCGGGTACAGGTCGGGCAGGAAGCCGCGGATCACCTCTTCCAACGGCGCCAGGCGCGTTCCGCCGGGCAGACGGGCAAAGCGGGGCAGGCCGTCCGGCAGCTCCACGATGCCCAGCCGCTCGCCGCCGCCGGCGGGGTCGCGCACCATGGCGGCCAGCCCGGGGCGCAGGTTGCGGATGTGGGGAAACGGGCTGCCCGGTCCGGCCATCAGCGGCGTGAGGACGGGGTGCACCTGGCGCTCGTACATCTCCCGCAGCCAGTCGCGCTCCTCGTCCGTCCACTCCCCCGCGAAGACGATCTCCACGCCCTGCGCGGCCAGCTCCGGCGTGAGCGCGCGGAACAGCAGGTCGTAGGCGCGGTCGATGAGCCGCCGCGCGCGCACGCCGATGGCGTCGAGCTGCTCCTGCGGCGTCACGCCGTCGATGGTGGGCTTGGTGCTGCCCAGCGCCACCTGCCGCTTGAACCCCGCCACGCGCACGCGGAAGAACTCGTCCGTGTTGGCGCCGAAGATCCCCAGGAAGCGCAGCCGCTCCAGCAGCGGGGTGGACGGGTCTTCCGCCAGGCCCAGCACGCGGCGGTTGAAGGCCAGCAGGCTCAGCTCCATGTTGAGCAGCGTGCCGGGCGGCAGCTCCGCCGCGCGGTCCGCGTCCGCCGGCTCCACGGCGGCCAGCGTCTCGCGCGCGCGCTGCTCCTGCCCGCGGTCGCCGCGGCGCGTGGGGACCAGCTGCACGGCGGAGCGGGCGATGACGTGCAGCGCCGCCAGCGTGTCGCGCTCGCGCAGCGCCGGGCTCCCCACGGAGGCCAGCACCTCCGCCAGGGGGACGTGCACCACCTCGCACTCCGCGTCCGTGGCCGCGTCGCGGACGCCCTCCGCCAGCCACACCTCCACGCCCGGCCGGTCCGCGCTGCCCACGCCGGTGCCCAGCAGCCGCACGCGCGCGCCGTCGTGGCCAAAGCAGTCGCGCAGCACGCGGCGGCAGGCCTCCTCGCCGGCGCCGTCGCCGCTGGGCACGCGCAGGGTGGCGCGGTCGCGGCGGAGCGCGATGCGGCCGTCGTCCACGGCCACGATGGCCACGCGCCGGGCGCCGCGCACCGCCTCTTCCAGCAGGTCCAGCTCGCGCTGGTGCAGCAGCATGCGGGCGCGGTCCAGCCGCTCCTGCACCAGCCGCGGCAGCCCGTACGCGTGCCGCAGCGCCGCGGCGATGGGGTCGCGGGCGCCGCGCCCGTCGGAGCGCACCTCCATCTCCGAGAAGTCCGCGCGCAGGTCGCCGTCGCGGGCGGTCACGGCGTCGCACACCAGCTCCGCGCCGCGCCCGCCGGGACCGCGCACCTCGCGCACCCGCCGCTCCACCTCCAGCTCCACGCGCGGCACCAGGCGCGCCGGGTCCGTCAGCGAGCGCAGCAGCCGCCCGGGCCGGCTGTCCGCGGGGAACGGCTCTCCCTCCCCGTCGGGCAGCTCCGCCTCCGCGCGCTCGCCGGGGCCGTCCAGGCGGCCGGTGCGCACGGTGGCGGTGCGCACGCCGCCCTCGTGGAAGGTGACGCGCGCCCACGCCCCGCGGCGCTCGAGGTCTCCCTGCTCGGTGTCGAAGTAGACGTGGCGGAAGTACGTGCGCGATGGCGCGCCGCCCTGGAGCCCCTCCGGCAGCGGGCCGGTGGCGAGCTGCTCCAGGGTGGCGGGGTCGCCGGGGTCGTAGCGCGCCTTCGGCGCCGCGGCCGGCGGGTCCAGCGGGATGGGCTCTCGGCTGGCCACTGCGCGCGCTAGAAGGGGAAGCCCAGGCTCAGGTACAGCAGCCCCCGCTCGCCGTACGCGTAGGTCAGCACCACGGTGACGTTGTTGTCCAGCGTGCTGAAGAAGCCGCCGCCCCCGTACGCCGTGTGCCAGCTGCCCAGGGACTCGCCGTTCATCCACACGCGCCCCGCGTCCGCCAGCGCGAACACGCCCAGGTCGCCGCGGGTCACGATCTCCATGCGGGTCAGCTTGAGGCGCAGGTCCGCCCCGCCGTACGCCGCCTGGTCGCCGGTAAAGCGGAAGAAGTCGTAGCCGCGCAGGTCCTGCAGCCCGCCCAGCGCCGCCGCGTACTGCAGCGGAAAGGCGCCGCCCCACACGCGGCGGCCGCCCACGCGCCCGGCCAGCGTGGCGGATCCCAGGGTCAGGTAGCCGCGCGCCTCCGCGCCGGCGCGGCCGAACTGCTCCGCGCCCCCCGTCGCCAGCGGAAAGTATCCCCCGTCCGTGCCCAGCCACGCCCCGCCGCGGGGATAGCCCGCGTGGTCGCGCCGGTCCAGCACCGCCCCCGCGCGCACGCCGCCCGCCACGTACGCGTCGTCGATGCCCGGTCCCGCGCCCGCCGCCAGCGCCCGCGGCTCCGCGTCGGGATCGGTGTAGCGCAGCGTGGCGCCCACCGTCGTGGTCAGCCCGCCGCCCAGGGGGATGGAGAGCCCCGGCTCCAGCAGGAGCTGGCGCTCGAAGACCACGTGGTCGCGGGTGCGCCCGTCGTCCCCGGAGTGGTTGCCGTAGCCCCAGAACGCCGTGGCCTCCAGGTCGCTGGCGCGGGCCAGGATCGTGGTCAGGCGGTTCCCGCCCGTGGCGCGCCAGCGGCCCACGTACTCCACGCCGAAGCGCGTGGCCAGCGGCGCCCACAGGAAGCGCAGGTGCTGGTACGAGGCCCAGGGAAAGCGCCGGAAGCCGTAGCGCGTGCGGCTGGGCCCCGCGCCGATGACCGCGTAGGTGTACGGCTTCCACACCGCGTAGGGGGTGAAAAGGCCGGTCTGCACGCCCCAGTCGCGCGGCGGCTCGCTCTCCGCGGCCAGGCTGAACTCGGGACCGACGTACTTCCGCGCGT
>DASTLD010000089.1:0-25288 GCA_035715345.1 Longimicrobium sp. | reverse complement strand
CTCGTTCCCCCGCCTGGCGGCCCGCGGCCGTACGGGCTGCTCGTGACGCGCCGCATGCTGGCCGCCGCCGCGCTCGCGCTGGCCGCGGCGGCGCCCGCGGCGGGGCAGGAGGCCCCCGACAGCGCGCGGGTCTACGGCCTGGAGACGGTGGTGGTCGCGGTGGAGCGGGCCCCGGCGCCGCTGGCCGCGGCCACGGCGTCGGTGTCCGTGGTGGGCGGCGCGGAGCTGCGGCGCCTGCCCTTCCGCGGCCTGGGCGAGGCGCTGCGGCGCGTGCCGGGGTTCGCGGTGGTGGACCCCGACGGCGCGGGCGGGCAGGCGCGGCCGGTGGTGCGCGGCTTCTACGGCGGCGGCGAGGCGGAGTACGTCATGCTGCTGGTGGACGGCGTCCCGGTGAACGCGCCGCACACGGGCGTCGCGGACTGGGACCTGGTGCCGCTGGCGGCGGTCCATTCCGTGGAGGTGCTCACCGGCGGCGCCTCGTCGCTGTACGGCGACGCGGCCATCGGCGGCGTGGTCAACGTGGTGACCGGCCCCGCGCCGGGCACCCAGCACCTGCGGGCCACGGGCGGGGGCGATGCGGTGGCCGTGTCCGCCGCGGCGGCGCGCGCGGCCGGCGGCGTGCCGGTGCGCGCCTGGGCGCACGCGGAGCGCCGCGACGGCTTTCGCGAGCACGCGGAGAGCGCCTCGCACGGCGCGGGTGCGTCCGCCCTGCTGCTGCGCGGCCGGAACGCGGAGCTCACCGTGTCCGCGCTGCACCGCGGGCGGACGTTCGACGAGCCGGGGCCGCTGACCGCGGCGGAGCTGGGCGCCTCGCGCGCGGGGTCGTCGCCCTTCTACCGCTTCGACCGCACGGACGAGTCGCTGACGCGGCTGTCGCTGCACGGCGCGCGCGCCGCGGGCGGGGCGCGCCTTTCCGCGACGGTGAGCGGGGAGCTGCGTGACGGCGACGCGGTGCGCACGCTGGTGCTGGCGCCCGGCTTTGCCGACACCAAGCGGCGCCGGCTGGACGCGCGGCGCCTGTCCGCGCTGGCGCTGCTGGACGCGCCGGGGCCCGCGCCGTCGTGGGGCGGGCGGGTGATGGCGGGCGCGGAGGCGGCGGTCACCCGGGTGGGCTCGGACTACTTCGCGCTGCTGATGGGTGGGCCGGACGCCTACGCGGCCGCGCCGGCGCCCGGGCGCGGCACGCCCGACGAGGCGGGGCGGGGCACGCGGCAGGCGGCCGCCGGCTTCCTGCGCTGGGACCTGCACCCCGCCGCCGGCGTGCGCCTGTCGCTGGGCGGGAGGCTGGACTGGATCCGCGACGCCTGGACCCCGCGGGCGCCGTCGGACCCGGCGGGCGACGCGGAGGCGGAGCACACGGCGTTCTCTCCGCGCGCGGGGCTGAACGTGCGCTACGGGCGCGGGCCGGCGCACGACGGCGCGGTGTTCGCCAGCGTCGGCCGCTCGTTCAAGGCGGCCACGCCGGACCAGCTCTTCGACCGCCGCACCATCCCGGTGCCGTTCGAGCCCTTCCGCATCACCATCAGCAACCCGGAGCTGCGGCCGCAGTACGGCACCGCCTACGAGGCGGGCGTCCGGCACCGCGCGGCGGTGGGGTCGGGCGCCGCGGCGCGCCTGTCGCTGGCCGCCTACCGCGTGGACATGCGCGACGAGCTGGACTTCGACGTGGCGACGTTCCGCTACGTGAACGTGGGCCGCAGCCGGCACCTGGGGCTGGAGGCGGGGGTGGACGCGGCGGCGGGCGGCTGGTCCGCCTTCGCGACGGCGTCCGCCCAGCGCGCCGAGCAGCGCCGCGGCGAGCACCGCGGCCGCGCGCTCAAGGCCATCCCCGGGCACGCGCTGGCCGCGGGCGTGGACGCGCCGCTGCCGGGCGGCTCCACGCTGGGCGTCACCCTCACGCGCGCCGGGCGGGCGTGGCTGGACGACGCCAACACGCGGCGCCTGCCCGGCTGGACGCGGGTGGACGCCCGGGCCACCCTGCCCGTCCGCGGCGTGCGCGTGTGGGTGGAGGCGTTCAACCTGCTGGACCGCGCGTACAGCACCACCGGCTACCCCGACGGCGCCGACCCGTCCGTCATCTACTACCATCCCGCCGCGGGCCGGTCGCTGCAGGTGGGCCTGAGCACCGGCGGCTGACATGGATTCCTCCGCATTGTCCGGCCGCGCGCCCTCCGCCCTGCGCTGGGCGGCGCTGGTTGCGGCGGTGCTGGCGATGGTGCTGCTGCCCTTCCTGCTCTTCGGCGCGCGGATGGAGGCGTGGACGGCGGAGCTCTTCCGCGGCCATGCGGCGCGCCCGCTGGTGGCGCTGCTGATCGCCGCGCTGCTGGCGGGCGACGTGCTCCTTCCCGTGCCCTCCAGCCTGGTGGGCACCGCGGCGGGATACTCGCTGGGGTTCGCGGCGGGAACCCTCACCGCCGCGGTGGGGATGACGATCGGCAGCCTGGTGGCGTACGCGCTGGGCCGGCGCTCGGGGCAGGCCGCGGCCCGGCGGCTGGTGGGCGCGCGCGAGACGGAGCGGCTGCGCGAGCTGTGGGCCCGCGCGGGCGACTGGGCGGTGGTGGTGGCGCGGCCCGTTCCCGTCTTGGCGGAGGCGTCCGCCGTCTTCGCCGGGATCGGGGGGATGCCGCTGCCGCGCTTTCTGGCGCTCAGCGCGCTGGCCAACCTGGGCATCTCCGCGGCGTACGCGGCGGTGGGGCGCTTCTCCGCCCGCGCCGACTCGTTCCTCCTGGCGTTCGCGGGGGCGGTGCTGCTCCCGGGCGCCGTCCTGCTGCTGGCGCGGCTGGCGCGCCCGCGGCGTCCGGCGGGTGCGGAAGGGCGGGCGTAACCCCGCGGCACGGGTCTGGCTGGCGGCGTGCGGCTTCGCATCACGCCATCCACCCACCCGGAGGACGCTGGATGAAGAAGCTGCGCCTGGACCTGGACGACCTGGAGGTCGAGTCCTTCCCGACCGCCGCGGCCCCGACCGCGCGCGCGACGGTGCGCGGGCACGAGGCCACGCCGGCCTGCACCGAGTCCTGCACCAACTGCACGTACGACGACACGCTCTGCGGCCTGACCTGGCACTGCTCCAACGCGCCGCCGCTCTGCTGAGCCGGTAGCCACGAAGATCCCTCACGCGGAGACGCGGAGGACGCGGAGAAAGCTCTCTGCGCCCTCCGCGTCTCCGCGTGGGGCTTTTTGCCGCCGGGTAGTGCCGGAGAACCATGCGTTCCGGACCGACTGGTCCATTGCCGCGGGGCCGTCCGCCGCGCTTCGTTGAATGCGTCCCCGCGCCCCCTCCCGTTTCTCCTCTCCCGCTCTCCCTCCCGGGCCCCGGGGCTCCCCGCGGCCGCCGCTCGCCGGCGCCTTTCGCATCGCCATTCCCCTGGAGGTCCTTGATGAGCACGCCGGAATCCAGCTCGTTCCTCGGCGACGCCACCAGCATCATCGCCGAGCACGTCAAGAAGGAGCGCTGCATCCTGTTCCTGGGTGCCGGCGCGCACTACGGCCCACCGCCGGATTCGCTCTACGTCTATCCGGAAAAGCGCCGCCCCCCCACGGGCACCGGGCTCTCACTGCAGCTTGCCCGGGAGTGCGGGTTCGCGGAGCGCTTTCCCAACGAGAGCCCCAACGACCTGCAGCGGGTGTCCGCGTACTACGAGCTGGGCCGCAACCGCAAGACGCTGGTCAACACCGTCGTGGACGCGGTGCAGCTCGGAAAGACGCCCTCGCCCGTGCTGCGCGCGCTGGCGCACCTCCCCTTTCCGCTGGTGGTGACCACGAACTACGACCAGCTCTTCGAGACCGCGCTGCGCGAGGTGCCCAAGAAGCCCTTCGTGTCGGTCTACAACCCCAACCAGGACGCGGTCACCGAGGAGCCGGAGGAGCCGTCCGCCCGCTGCCCGTTCGTCATCAAGCTGCACGGCGACGTGCAGGTGCCCTCGTCCATGGTCATCACGGACGAGGACTACATCCGCTTCGTGATGCGGATGGGCGACAAGGACCCCCACAATCCCGTCCCGGAGACCTTCCGCTACTTCTTCAAGCGGTGGCCCACCCTGTTCGTGGGCTACTCGCTGCGCGACTACAACCTGCGCCTGCTCTTCCAGACGCTGCGGTGGAAGATGGACAAGGCCGACATCCCCCTGACCTACTCGGTCGACCCGTACCCGGATCCCCTGCTGCTGGCGGTGATGCAGGACCAGCGGCGGTACGTGAGCTTCGTCGCGGAGGACGCCTGGGAGTTCGTGCCCCGCCTGTACGAGCAGGTCACCGGCAACACGCTGCAGGAGCTGCTGGCGGAGGAGGTGGCCGCATGAGCACCGTGGCGAACGCTCCCTTCGACCTCCGGCTGCCGGTGGCCGTTCCCCGCGCCCCGTACCGCGGCATCGAGCCGTTCCGCGTCGTCGACCGCGCCATCTTCTTCGGACGCGAGGCGGAGGTCCGCAAGCTCTTCCGCATGGCCACCATCTACCGCGGCGTGCTGCTGTACGGCGACTCCGGTGCGGGCAAGTCGTCGCTGGTCAACGCGGGCTTCATCCCCCTGTCGGTGCAGGAGGGAATGGCGCCCGAGCGGCTGCGCGTGCAGCCCAAGCCGGGCCGGGAGGTGGTGCTGGAGCGCATTCCCGTCGGGCCCGGGGACGGCGCGCCGTACCTGGGCTCGCTGCTGGTGGAGGGTACGCCCGACGCCCGCATCGTGCTCTCGGCGGCGGAGCTGCTGGAGCGGGTGCGGCGCGCGTCCCGGCCGTTCGTGGAGGCGGACCGGGAGGCGGAGACGCTGCCGCCGCGCCCGCTCCTGATCTTCGACCAGTTCGAGGAGTTCGTCACCCTCTTCGAGGAGGCGCCCGGCGAGGAGGCGGCGCCGGCGCGGGCGGCCCTGCTGGAGCTGCTGGCCGGGCTGCTCCGCGACGACGCGCTCCCGGTCAAGGTCCTGTTCGTCTTCCGCGAGGACTACCTGGCCAAGCTGAACCTGCTCTTCGAGCGCGTGCCGGAGCTGCCCGACCACTTCCTGCGCATCGCGCAGCTCCCGCCGGCCTCGCTCCCCGCCATCATCCGCGGCCCGTTCGACCGGGTGGAGGGGCTGTTTCCGCGCGAGCTGGCGCGCCCGCTGGCGGAGAAGCTGCGCGGCGCCCTGGAGCAGCGCAGCCAGCAGGGCCTGGTGAACCTGACCGAGGTCCAGATCGCGTGCCTGCAGCTCTGGGAAGTGGACGACCCGGAGGCCCTCTTCGAGCGGGCGGGGGTGGAAGGCCTGCTGAGCGGGTACCTGGAAGACGCGCTGGCGGGCCTGCCGGAGGAGCTGCGCGACCCGGCCGTCGTGGTGCTGACGCGGCTGGTGACGGCCGCGGGGACGCGCAACGTGGTGTCGCGCGAGGACATTGCCCAGCGGCACGCGCCCGGCGACCCTGAGCCGGGCACGCTGGCCCTCGCGGTGGACGCGCTGGAGAAGACCGCGCTGGTGCGCCGCGAGGCCAGGCACAACGTCTATTTCTACGAGATCACCAGCGAGTTCCTGGTGCCGTGGATCCACGGCAAGCGGAACGAGCGCCGGGCCCGCGCGGAGCGGGAGGCCGTCCGCGCGGCGGAGCGGCGGAAGCGGCGGACCGCGTACGCCATCGGCGCGGTGACCCTGGCGCTGGCGGTGCTGGTGTTCGTCGTCAGCTTCCTGGTCAACAGCACGGAGCGGCAGGTGCGGTGGGCGCGGGCGGGCCAGCGCAGCGCCCAGGCCGCCAAGGCCAGGTCCGACCGCGCCCGCGACGCCGTGCGCGACACCCTGCGCAGGACCCGCGGCGCGCTTGGCGACGCGCGCCGGGCGCTGCAGGTGGAGCGGGGCAGCGCGCGCGACTCCGCGGCGCGGAGCACAGGCGCCATCGCCACCCTGCTACGCGATCTGGCGGAGGTGACGCGCGCCCGGGACGAGGCGCTCCGCGGCGAACAGGCCGGGCGGGCCGCGCTCGACACCGCGGCCGCCCACAGCGCCCGCCGCCTGGCCGAGATCTCCCGCTCGCTGAACGGCGTCATCGCGGAGCGGGACGGCCTGCGCCGGGACAGCATCGCCGGCGCGGAGGCGCGGCGGACGGCGGCGGCCCGTCACGACGCGGCGCGCGACAGCCTGGGCGCCGCGCGGCGCCTGCTGGCGCAGGTCCAGCGTGAGAACGCCGCGCGCTCCGACACGCTCGCGGAGCTCGGCACCGAGCTGATCGTGCTGCGCCAGCGGAACCGCATGCGCGCCGACTCGATCGCGGAGCTGCGGCGGCAGATGGGCCTGGGCACCAGGAGCGAGAGCCCGACTCGCAGTACCGCACCCACGCGCCGGACGGACCCGGTGCGCCGGCCAACCCCGCCGCCCGCCCGGACCGACCCGGACTGAAACGATCCGACCCTGCGGCCGTGGTCCGGGGCGCGGCGCGGGGGCTGAGCCGAAACGCGGCGCGGGCGGGGGATCCACCCCCCGCCCGCGCTCTTGTCCGTCAGCCCGTCAGCCGCTCAGTGCGAGACGGCGGTGGGGACGTTGCGGGTGGTGTTGGTGCCGTCGCCGATGCCGCCGTAGGTGTTGCGGCCCCAGCACCAGGCCTGCCCGATGGTGTCCAGCGCGCACGCCTTGCCCGCGTCCGCCGAGGCGAAGGCGAAGGCGACGCCCGAGGGCATGGTCACCGCCGTGGGGGTCAGGCTGGCGCCGGACGCGCCGTTGCCGAGCTGCTGCGTCCCGTCGCCGCCCCAGCAGTACGCGTTGCCGCTGCCGTCCACGCCGCAGGTGAAGTCGCTGCCGGTGGTGAGCGACGCGAAGGTCACGCCGCCCTGCTGCACGGCCACGGGCGCGTTGCGGTCCACCGTCGTGTTGTCGCCCAGCTGGCCCCAGCCGTTCTCGCCCCAGCAGTACGCCTGGCCGCCGCTGGTCAGGCCGCAGGAGTGGTGGTAGTTGGAGCTGACCTGCACGAAGGTCACGCCCGCGGGCTGCTGCACCACCTGCGGAATGCGCCCGCCGAAGGGGCTGCCGTTGCCCAGCGCGCCGTCGCCGTCGTAGCCCCAGCAGTACGCCTGGCCGCTGCCGTCCAGCGCGCAGGTGTGGCTGTAGCCGGCGGAGATCTGCGTGAAGACCAGGGTGCCCTGCTTGGTGGCCGTGGGCCCCAGCCGGTAGTTGTTGATGGTGCTGTCGCCCACCTGGCCGGAGGTGTTGTTGCCCCAGCAGTAGGCCTGCCCGCCGCTGTCCAGGCCGCAGGTGTGCCCGTTGCCCGCGTCGATCTGCGTGAAGGCGATGCCGCCCAGCGGCAGCACGGCCACGGGCATCAGGGGCAGGACGAAGGTGCTGTCGCCCAGGCGCCCATCGGCGTTGTGGCCCCAGCAGTAGGCCTGCCCGGCGCTGGTCAGGGCGCAGGTGTGCGCGCCGCCCGCGGTGATGCGGTCGAAGCTCAGGCCGGGCTGGTACACGGCCACCGGCAGGTTGCTGTTGGCGGCGGTGCTGTCGCCCAGCTGGCCGAAGGCGTTGCGCCCCCAGCAGTAGGCCTGCCCGGAGCCGTCCAGCGCGCAGGCGTGGTCGCGGCCGCCGTCCATCGTGTCGTACGCGATGGCGGGCGTCACGGTCAGCCGGGGCCCGCCGGGGCTGGCGGAGGAGGGGATCTGCTCGGCGCAGGCGGCCAGCAGGGCGCACGCGGCCAGCAGGGCGCCGGAGGTGTGGAGCTTCATGGTGTGCCTCGAAAGGTGGGGATGTGGAACTGCGGGAACCGCGGAAGGAGATCTCAATGTGCAACGGTTGCAGCCGCAGGTCAACGGAAAAATCTGTAACCATTCGCCCGGCGTCCATCGCACCTGGCCGTGCAAACCCTGGCACGTAAGGCGCGCCACATGTTTACCACACAGGCACCGCTCCCCGGCGTGAACGTGATCTCTTTTCCTCAATCCCACCATTCTGATCCAAATCCTGCTGCTGAAATTTAGGGCGAGGGTGTCTGCACCAAATTAGTGAAGGCGATTCACTGATTCGGTGAGCCGCGCTCATTCCTTTCGCGCTGCTGCTCGCCCGCGAACCGGCGACGATGAGGGCCACGGAGCATGGCCCCGGATCGCAAACCGTTGCGCATCAGCGAGTTGTGGGGTGGGTGCGACGCGCCGGCGGGTGACTACATCCGGCGCGCGGCACGGGGTCCGGCGGTTGCCCTCTGCTGCGGCGCGGGGTGAGCTCGCGGGCCGCGGCTGCAGGGCGGCCGATGCGGCGGGTGCACTCCGGGACGAGGGTACGTCATCCACCTCACGCGGAGGAAACTGGTATGCGCCGCATGCTTCCCCTGGTGCTCCTGGCACTCGCCAGCGCTTGCACCGACGCGCTCGACCCCGCCGGCCCGACCGCGGGCGCGGCCCCGTCGCTCTCCATCGCCGCCGTGGCGGAGGACCCCACGCCCGACCAGCTGGCCGTCGCGCAGGCGGTGCCCGGGTTCGGCGGCTACTTCATCGACGCGAACGGCCGGCCCACCGTGTACCTGACCGACCCCGCGCGGCGGGCGGAGGCGGCGCAGGCGCTGTCCGGCTTCCTGGCCAGCTTCGGCTGGACCGCCGCGGACCTGCAGGTGCGGCAGGGCGACTACAGCTACGAGCAGCTCCACGCCTGGCACCTGCAGTCGTCCGCGCGGGCGCTGGCGGTGTCCGGCGCCGTGCTGACGGACGTGGACGAGTCCGCCAACCGGCTGCGCTTCGTGGGCGTGGACCTGGCCAGCGTGGCCGGCATCGCCAGCACGGTGGCCGGGCTGGGCGTGCCGCGGGCGGCCACGGTGGTGCAGGTGGGCGCGCCGGTGGTGCAGACGGCCACCCTGCGCGACCAGATCCGCCCGGCGCACGGCGGCCTGCAGATCAACTTCTTCCCGGTGGACGCCAGCACGGCCAGCCTGCTGTGCACCATCGGCTTCAACGCGGTGCACAACGGCGTCAACTCGTTCGTGACCAACTCGCACTGCAGCAACGTGCAGGGCGGCACCGAGACGCCCACGGCGTACTACCAGTCGTGGCGGCGCACGGGCACGGTCACGGGCGGCTTCTCCAACTTCCCCGGCCTGGACGCGGAGGCGTTCATCGGCACGGAGACGGACGACCCGCACTACTGGATCAGCCTGGACTGCCCGGTGGGCCGCACCTGCCGCTACAGCGACGCGTCGCGCGCCGTGTACGCGGAGGGGCAGGAGTTCGCGCTGGGCCGCGTGGCCCACGCCAACATCCTCAACGCCACCAACGTGCAGGACGACCCCGCCACGCTGGAGATCCACCCGTTGACGCCGCACTTCCGCCTGACGGCGGAGCAGCGCTACGCGGTGATGGGGCAGACGCTGAACAAGGTGGGCCGCACCACGGGGTGGACGCAGGGGCAGGTGACGGGCACGTGCACCAACGTCAACATCACCGGCTCGCAGATCACGCAGCTCTGCCAGAGCACGGTGGGCGCGTTCGTGGCCGGCGGCGACAGCGGCTCGCCGGTGTTCGGCCTGCACACGGACGGCACGGCGTTCCTGGCCGGCATCCTGTGGGGCAGCTCCACCAACCTGACCACCGGCGCGGTGCAGTTCATCTTCAGCCCGCTGGCCAGCGTGGAGCGCGAGCTGGGCGAGCTGGAGACCACCGACCCGGTGGCGGTCTGCACCACCAAGAAGTGCCGCAAGCAGCGGTAGGGCGATCTCCCCGAATGTGAACGCGGCACCCCGGCAACGAGCCGGGGTGCCGTTTTCTTGGTCGCTCCGGACTGGTCTTTTTTTCTTGCGATCCCTCCGGCCCATCCTCATCTTGGACGATGGAGTGACGGTCCGGCACCTTCTCCCCGCCATCCCCCCCTGATGGGCTCCCCCGGGCTCTCCGCCCGCATCACACGCTGGAAGCACGCCGTCCGCGCCGAGCTTGCCGCCCTGCGCGCGGACGTGATGCGCTGCCTGTGGCCGGTGGTCACCCGCTACTGGAAGGGAGCACTGGTGGCCCTGGCGGCCGCGGGTACGGTGCTCGGGATGCTCGAGCCGGACAAGTGGGTGATCAAGGCGGTGGCCTGGGTGGCCGTGCTGGGCTTCTTCGTGGCGCTGACGGTGGCATGGGCTCAATGCAGGCCGGTCGCCGCCGGCGGGCGCCCCGCGAAAGTCCGCTTCCGGCTGGTGCTGGCCGCTCTGCTCCTGGCACCGGTCCTCCTGCTGGCGGGGATATCACTGCCCCGTCCCCGGGTTCCGGTAGCGCGGGAGGGGTACCTGGCACTGCTCACCTCCCTGCGCGACCCCCTCTCCAGCGGGCTCGCGGACGAGCTGCGCAACCACTTCATCCGCGCCGGCGCCGGTCTGCGCGTGCTTCAGCCCCGCGACCGGGAGAGCTACGCGGCCCGCAACCTGTCCATGGGAGAGGTCGGGCGTGAGCTGCAAGCTGCCCACGTGCTGGAGCTGGTCGCCAGCCCGCCCGCGTCCCGCCGGGCCATCAGCGTCCACCTGTGGGACAGCCGTACGGACGACCTGGTGTGGACGAAGCGTTACGACAGGCTGGAGGACGGCATATTCGACGCGCAGCTCCAGATCGTGGAGCAGATTGCCCGCGAGCTCGGCGTGCGGCTGTCACGCGAACAGCGGGCCCGGCTGGCGGTTTCGCCGACGCCCAGCGAAGAGGCGTACCGCCTGTACCTCGAAGGCCGCGGTCTCCTGTATCCGCCCGTGCGGACGCTGGAAGGGAATGCCGACGCGCTGGGCCGCTTCCGCGAGGCACTGCGTCTCGATCCGCGCTTCGGCCTGGCCCACGCGGGGCTGGCCCGGGGGTACGGCGTGCGGGCACAGCTCACCCGGGACCGCGTGTGGAATGATTCGGCCATCGCCGCCGCCAGGCGCGCGGTGGTCCTGGCGCCGGGGGAGGAGCGCACCCATGCCGCGCTGGGCGTGGTGCTGCGCGAGGTGGGCCGGTTCGACTCCGCGCTCGTTGCCCTGCGCAGCGCCGAGGCGCTCAGTCCCAAGGGCGGGGACGGGTCCGGGCGGAGCAACCTGGGCCTGGTGATGATGGAGAAAGGCTTCGTGCAGGAGGGTGTCCGCTACGGCGAGGAGGCGGTGGCCATCGAGCGCACGTCACCCACGGCGCACTGGCGGCTGGGGATGGCCTACGAAATCCTCGGCAACGACCGGAACGCCGAGCGTGCGTACCGGGCGGCGGTGGCGCTGGCGCCCAACTCCGCCGAACCGCGGTTCCGCCTGGCAAGGCTCTACTGGATCCAGGACGAAGCGGACCGGGGCGATCCGGAGATGAGCGGGTTCGGCGCCGGACCGGGGTGGTGCCTGGTGTTCCAGTGGGACGCACTGAACGGACGGCTCCAGCGGGCGCGCGACCGCGCGGCGGAAGAGGGGGCGGCTGCATGGCAGTGTGCCCCCGTGCTGCTGGCGCTGGTGCACCTGAGGCTCGGCAACCCCGGCCAGGCCCGCGTGGCGCTGGACACCGCCGAGGCCGCCGCCCGCGACTCGATGGAATACGGCCACGACGGCTCTCACCCGCGGCTGGTCCTGGCGCAGGTGTACGCCCTGCGGGGGGACGTGAAACAGGCCAACACGTGGTTCGCGGACGCCGTCGAGCACGGATACCGGCACGTACGCGAGGCGCGGCGGCTGCCCACGCTGGAAGCGCTGTGGAAAACCCCCGAGTTCGAGCGCACCCTGCAGGAGATGGACGGCAAGGTGCTCCGCCAGCGGCAGCAGGTGGAGCAGAGACGGGACAGCGCTGCCGCGAAAGGGCCGTGAGAACGGCCGTGATCCGGCGTTACCGGACGCGAGATGCTCAGCCGGCGGCGACGGCGCGACCCGGGGGGAGATGCGGTTCGGGCGCAGATGACGGGTCGACGCGCGCGAACCGCGTCTTGAGGCGCAGGAAGGGCTTCTCGACGATGTAGTACGATGCGCAGGCCGCGGCGATGCTCAGCAGCAGGGCCGCCGCCACGCGCCCGGCGGGGGGCAGGGCCAGGCGCGCTGCGGCGCTCACGGCCAGGACGTGGTACAGGTACAGCGGATACGAGATGGTGCCGACGAAGCGCACCGGCGCGCTGCTGAACACGCGCCAGGCGCCGCGGTCCGCCAGCATCACCATCTGCACGATGAGCACCGCGAAGAGCAGCGCGTCCAGCGTGAGGCCGGGGCCGTACCGCAGCCGCAGCGGCATCGCCACGGGCGGGAGGAAGAGCAGCGCGAGCGTCACCAGCGGCAGCCAGCTCCACCGCGACACCGCCGCCGCCGCGCGGCCCAGCCACCGGTGCCCGGCCGCCACCGCCAGCAGGCAGCCGGCGGCCAGCGCGTCGAAGCGCGTGTCGAAGGCGTTGTAGGCGTAGCCCGGCCCCAGCTCCGTCCCCCACACCGCGTACGTCCGCCACGCACCGACCACCGCGACGGCCGCCACCAGCGCCGCCGCCGCGCGCCGGCGCCCGCCGCGGGCCAGCAGCAGCACCAGCACGGGCGGCCAGAGCAGGTAGAACTGCTCCTCCACCGCCAGCGACCAGGCGTGCGCCACCCCCGGCGCCGCCTGCCCGTGGAAGGCCTGCAGGTAGTTCAGGGTGTAGGTGAGCGCGGAGAGCACCGCGGCCGGCGAAGGGGCATCGCCGGCCGCGACGGACGCCGCGTACCAGACGGCGAGGAAGACGTAGTACGCGGGGAAGATGCGCAGCACCCGCCGCGCGTAGAAGTCGCGCAGCGAGACGCGGCCCCTCTCTCCCCACTCCGCCAGCAGCAGGCGGGTGATGAGGAACCCGCTCAGCACGAAGAACAGCGTCACGCCCAGGTCGCCGGCGATGGGCGCGCCGCCCGCGAGCGGCGCCACGTGCGCGGCCACCACGATGGCGATGGCCAGCGCGCGCACGCCGTCCAGCACGGGAATGCGCCCGCCCGAGAGCCGGTCCGCGAAGGCGGGTGGGGGCATTCCGTTGAGGGAGAGCAGGCGGGTACGCAGGCGTTCCGCTCGAGCAGGCCGGATCGCCGACCAGGCGTGAATGTCGTGCGCGGGAACGGGCGAGGCAACCCGCCTCGCAGGTTGACCCGGCAGGAGGGCATCGCGCAGGAGGGGATCGCGCGTGGCCCCCGAATGAGCATCTTCCACCCAGCCTCATACGTCCGCGCGCACGGGACTCGCATCCCGGACGCGCGCTGCGGCATTTCGTGCACCCGCCTCCCGCGCATGACCGATGAGCTCCGAAGCGCCCACCGCCGCCGACTACTTCGGATCGATGGCGGAGTCGTACGACTCCCTGGTCCGTCGCGCCATTCCCCGGTACGACGAGATGATCACGCGGCTCGTCGAGTACCTCCCTTCCCGCGCCGAGCGCATCCTGGAGCTGGGGTGTGGAACGGGGAACCTGACGCTGGGCTTGTGCCGGCGCTATCCGGGAGCCGAGCTGGTGTTCGTGGATGCCTCACCGGAGATGGTGGCTTTCACCCGGAGGCGGCTGTCGGGACAGGACGGGGGTTTCGCGGAGCGAGCCGTCCCGTGGGTGGCGCGCTTCGAGGAGCTGGACCACCGCGCGGGCCGCTTCGACCTGGTCGTCTCCAGCATCAGCATGCACCACGTGCGGGAAAAGCAGGGGCTTTACCGTGCCGTATTCGCCCTGCTGGAGCCGGGGGGCACGTTCCGGTGGTCGGACCAGCTCGCCGGTGCCACGGACGAGATCCACCAGCGGACGTGGGAGGGGTGGCTGGCCTTCTGCCGCCAGCCGGGCAACTGCACCGAGCAGGAGATCGCGAGCCTGCTGGAGCACGCGCGTGCGCACGACCACTACGAGCCGCTGGAGGAGCACTTCCGCATGCTCGGCGCGGCCGGGTTCGCCCCCGTCGACTGCACGTGGAGGAACTCGATGTGGGCCGTGGTCACGGCCGAGCGGCCGCCGGAACCGCGATGACTCCCGGCGGGGAGATCGGTTGCCGCGCGCTCGGGTGCCGGTGTACACTGCCCGCATCCGACCACTGCCGCGTCCCTGGACCCGACCGCCCCATGCGCCGCACGCCCACGCCGCTCCTGATCGCCATCACCCTCGCCGTCACCGCCTGCGGCGGCGGCGACGAACCCGCCGCGGAGCGGACCCCGCCGCCGGCGCAGGCGCCGGTGGCGGCGCAGGCGGACCCGGGCGCGCAGCGGCAGCAGGTCCCCAGCCCGCGCGACACGGCGGAGATCACCTACGCGGACGGCCGGATCCTGGTGGACTATGGGCGGCCGTCCATGCGGGGCCGAACCATCATGGGCGGGCTGGTGCCGTACGGGCAGGTGTGGCGGCTGGGCGCCAACGAGGCCACGCAGCTCGTCACCCAGCACGACCTGCGCATCGGCGGCGCCTCCGTGCCGAAAGGCACCTACTCGCTGTGGGCGCTGCCCGGCGAGCGCGGGTGGCAGCTCATCGTCAACAGGCAGTTCGGCCACTGGGGCACCAACTACGACCCGGGCCAGGACCTGGCCCGCGTGCCCATGCGCGTGGAGCGCACGCCGTCGCCGGTGGAGCAGCTCACCATCACCCTGGCGCCGCAGGGGACGGCGGTGAACCTGGTGATGGAGTGGGAGAACACGCGCGCCTCCATCCCCCTGGAGATCGTGGGCGGCGGCGCCCGCTGAACCCCGCGGGACCAAAGAGGCCCCGCCGGTGCGCCGGCGGGGCTTCTGCTCGCCGGGGAGCCGGCCAGGCGTCCCGCGGCGTCACTGGCGGCAGATGGGTGGGCGGCGGGGGCGTGCGGGACTATGATGTGATCTCTTCTCTGCGATCCCTTCATCCCGAGAGCAAAGGAGGCCCGCCATGAACCCGCAGCCGCCCGCAGCCGCCCCACGCCCCTCCCCGGTCCAGCGTGCGCGCGTGTACGCGGGGCGGATCTTTCACCCCGTGACGTGGGCGGGAAAGGGGATGCACCGCCTGGTGCAGCGGCCGGGCACCGCCCAGTGGATTGCCGTGCTGGAGCTGCTGCTGGTGCTCCCTCCGCTCTACCTGTACGCCGCCAGCAGCGACGAGCGCCGCAAGCAGCGGCACTTCCAGGCCTGGAGCGTGATCGCGGAGGCGGAGGGAAGGAAGTGGAGCGGCGGCCGTCCGGACGCGCTGCGGGACCTGAACAACGACGGCGAGCCGCTCCGCGCCGTGTCGCTGGCCGGCGCGTTCCTGCAGTCCGTGCGGCTGCCGCGCGCGGATCTGAAGTTCGCGCGGCTGGACAGCACGGACCTGACGGGCGCCGACCTGACCGAGGCGCTGATCACGCGCACCACCCTCGCGCACGCCAACTTCCAGGGCGCGATCCTGCTGGGTGCCGATTTCTCCATGGCGGAGCCGTCGGAGCGCGTCCTGTTCACCCGCGCCGTGCTGTGCGGCGCGCTGTTCATCGGCGCGTCCCTGCCCGGGGCGGATTTCGAGGGCGCGCGGCTGGACCACGCCCGCTTCGACGGGGCGGACCTGCGCGGCGCGCGCTTCGTGGGCAACGTGCTGCCCCGCGGCGCGTCGTTCCGGGACGCCAACATCGCCGACCTGCGCGCCCCGGACGCCTTCGTGCAGGCGGCGCTGCGCCAGGGTGCGCGCCTGGTGCGGACGCCGGAGGTGTGGAAGGTGGAGCGCGACGCCATGGACCTGGCGCTGCGCGCCCGGTGGGAGCAGGCCGCGGACGGCGACTCCATCCGGCGCCCGCGCCTGAAGGCCGCGCGGGCCGCCTGCGGCGGCCCGGCGCCCGGTGCACAGCCCCGCCTCGCCTCCCGGCGCGGCGGCTGATCCCCCCGGCGCCTCTCCGGGTCCGAGGCGCCGTCCTCCGCGACGAAAGCCGGTGCACCGCGGCGCGCCCGCGGCGGTGCACCGGGGCGCAAGTCGCTGTCCCCGCTGATCTTCCCCGATCCGTGGGGCTGCACCGCGCGCGGGTGTCAGAATCCCCCGCACCCAAACGTTTGACTGCATCCCGGCCCCCCCGCCGGGTCCCGTCTCCCCCCAAAACCACGGCCGCGTGACTGCTCTCCCGCACGAGCATCGCCAGGCACGCACACCCCTGCGCGCCCTGCCGCGCCGCCTTCCGCGCGCGGAAGCGCCGTTCCACGCACCCGACCGCAAGCCCATCATGCCGCTGTCCACCCGGCCGGATTCCGCACGCTCCCGAGCGTTCTCCCGCGCCCTGCGCCCGCTGCTGCTGCTGGCGGGCCTGCTGCTGCCCGCCGCGCTGCACGCGCAGGTGGGCGCCATCAGCGGGCGCGTCACGGACGGGCGCAACGCGCCGGTGGCCAGCGCCATCGTGGAGGTGGACGCCAACGAGGCCATCACGGGGCGGGGCACCACCACCGGCGCGGACGGGCGCTACCTGCTGCCCGCGCTGCCCGCGGGGCGCTACCGGCTGCGGGTGCGGCACCCGGGATACAACCGCGAGGCGCGCTGGGTCACGGTCACGGCCGGGCAGGCCAGCATGCAGAACTTCACCCTGACGGAGCGGCCCACGGTGATCGACACCGTCGTCGTCGCCGCCAACTCGCCGGTCAACATCAGCCGCGAGAACACGGAGTTCAGCACGGCCATCCGCGAGGAGGCCATCCGCCTGATGCCGGTGAACCCCGATCCCAAGGAGCTGGTGGCGCAGGCGCCGGGCGCGCGGGCCAGCGGCCAGGTGTGGGGCGGCGCCACGCAGCAGGCCAACAACTACCAGATCGACGGCCTGGCCGCCAACCACCCGGGCGTGGGCGGCGACCTGATCCAGCCCAGCATCAACTGGATCGAGTCCGTGGAGATCAAGGGGCTGGGCGCGGCCGCGGAGTTCGGCAACTTCCAGGGCGGCCTGGTCAACATCCGCACCAAGAGCGGCACCAACGACTTCCAGGGCGCCTTCCACGGCAGCATGGAGAGCGCCTCGTTCACCGCCAGCAACCTGCAGCCCTTCGACGTGGGCCGCGAGATGCACGGGCGCATGGACGTGGAGGGCGAGGTGCGCGGCCCCATCGTCAAGAACCGGCTCTTCTACTTCCTGGCCGGCCAGCTGGTGGACCGCGACGAGCAGGTGACGAACCACCGCCGCGGCACGGAGGACCGCTACCTGCCGGACCTGGTGGAGTGGCGGGAGCAGAAGGTCTTCGGCAAGCTCTCCTGGCAGCCCACCAGCCGCGACGCGCTGACGCTCTCCGGCGGCTACATCGGCCTGGAGGCGGACCGCTGGAACGCCAACGGCTACGAGAACGAGGGCGCCTACCTGCGCATGAAGGCGCCCACCGAGTTCTACACGGTGGCCTTCAGCCACGTGCTGGGCTCCGGCAGCTCGCTGGACGCCTCGGTGGCCGGCTTCAGCCGCGACGAGCGGCGCGACCCGTTCCAGGGCGCGGGCGTGCCGGCGGTGATGCAGTTCGGCCTGGACCCCAAGCAGGTGTACCAGAACGCGCCCTTCCGCTACCGCATGGCGCCCCAGGCGCTCTCCGCCACGGCGTCGCTGTCGCTGCGCGTGCGTACCGGGCCCATGGAGCACCAGCTCAAGCTGGGCACGGAGTACTCCGGGGGCACCTGGGTCAGCGAGCGGCGGCGCAGCGGCGGGCTGACCTGGCGCCCGCCGGTGAACAGCGCCTTCCGGGCCGACGACCCGACGACCTGGCGCACCTACATCGGCTTCACCCCCATGGAGGTGGGCGGCGAGGTGGACCTGGACGCCGACGTGACCAACGGCGCCGTCTACCTGCAGGACCACATCGACCTGGGCAGCCGCATCAGCGTGAGCCCGGGCGTGCGCTTCGGCTGGTGGGAGGGGTACATCACCCCCGGCGGCGACCTGGGCCCCCGCTTCCGGGCCGTGCACGACGCGGCCTTCGACGCGCGCGTCGGCCTGACGGTGGACCTGACGGGGCGCAACGAGACGGTGTTCAAGGCGCACGTGGGCCGCTACCACCAGAACATGTTCGCGCAGTTCTACGACCGCGTGGAGGGCGGCAACGTCTTCTCCAACCAGGAGACGCTGTACTACCACGGGCCGCTGGACGACCCCACGCTGGCCTTCACCGCCGCGCAGCGCGACTCCGTGGCCGCCATGGGCGACCTGGAGATCTGGGAGTCCATCCGCCTGAACCAGACGGGCCCGGTGGTGGACTACAAGCAGCCGTACGTGGACCAGCTGGTGCTGGGCCTGGAGCAGCGCATCGGCCGCTGGTGGAAGGCGGAGCTGGTGTACGTGGACCGGCGCAACCACAACATGGTGTCGCTGGTGGACCGCAACGCGGCCAGCAACTACACGGTGTTCAACAGCGTGTACGTGCACGGCCTGGACGGGCTCAAGCTGCCCTTCGACGGCGGCTCGGTGTTCATGCCGCAGGTCTTCATCCCCAACAACCAGATGGTGGCGTACCTGCGGCAGCGCGCCCGCTGCGACGCGCTCTGCGGCCTGATCGACATCCCCGGATACACGCCGGCGGACATCCCCCGGCTGGGGTGGAACCCGGACTACGTGCTGACCAACGTGCCGGACGCGCGGCGCGAGTTCCAGCAGGTGCAGGCGGTGGTGCGGGCGGACTACAAGAGCTACGGCGGCAACATCTCCGCGGTGTTCACGCGGCTGCGCGGCAACCTGGACAACGTGGCGGGCTACGAGGACCCGGCGGGCTTCGGCGCGGGGCCGTGGGTCAACCCCAACCAGATGGTGAACTTCTTCGGCAACCTGGAGAACTCCACCAACATGGAGCTGAAGATCGCCATGTACGGCGACCTCAAGTGGGGGGTGCGCGGCGGCGTGTTCTGGAACGACGCCAAGGGCGACCGCTACAGCCCGTACTTCGTGCTGAGCGACCTGCGCAACCGCTACTTCAGCGGCAACCGCGAGATCCCGGAGCAGCTCTTCGCGGCGGTGGCGGGGCAGCCGGTGTTCATCGGCCAGCGCGGGCGCAAGCAGTACAGCAACCGCTCCACCGTGGACCTGCACCTGGAGCGCGGGGTGCGCTGGGGCGGCGGCGAGTGGCTGATCACGGTGGACGGCTTCAACGTCTTCAACCGCGACGCGGTCACCAAGTACAACGGGATGGTCAACGAGGGGCTGAACTACCTGCCCTTCCCGGACCCCACCCGCCCGCCCCTGGACCCGGCCACGTACTACCGGGCCGTGCGCGAGCGCGTGCCGCCGCGCCGGCTGCGCGTGGGCGCCAGCATCCGCTTCTGACGGCGGACGCCGGCGCCCGGCCCCAACGTGAGTGAGGCCATGAACGCCCCCACCCCGCTCCCCGTGCGCGCGCGGCCCCGCCGCGCGCGCGGGGCCCTTGCCCTGGCCGCGGGCGCGCTGCTGCTGCCCGCCGCGCTGGCCGCGCAGGTGGGCGCCATCAGCGGCCGGGTGACGGACGGGGGCAACGCGCCGGTGGCCAGCGCCATCGTGGAGGTGGACGCCAACGACGCCATCACGGGGCGGGGCACCACCACCGGCGCGGACGGCCGCTACCTGCTGCCGGCGCTGCCCGCGGGCCGCTACCGCCTGCGGGTGCGGCACCCCGGGTACAGCCGCGAGTCGCGCTGGGTGGAGGTGCGGGCGGGTCAGGCCAGCGTGCAGAACTTCGTGCTCACGGAGCGCCCCACGGTGATCGACACCGTCGTCGTGGCCGCCAACTCGCCGGTCAACATCAGCCGCGAGGACACGGAGTTCAGCACCGCCATCCGCGAGGAGGCCATCCGCCTGATGCCGGTGAACCCGGACCCCAAGGAGCTGGTGGCCCAGGCGCCGGGGGCCCGCGCGGGCGGGCAGGTGTGGGGCGGGGCCACGCAGCAGGCCAACAACTACCAGATCGACGGCCTGGCCGCCAACCACCCGGGCGTGGGCGGCGACCTGATCCAGCCCAGCCTGAACTGGATCGAGTCCGTGGAGATCAAGGGGCTGGGCGCGGCGGCGGAGTACGGCAACTTCCAGGGCGGCCTGGTCAACATCCGCACCAAGAGCGGCACCAACCGCTTCCAGGCCGCCTTCCACGCCAGCGGCGAGTCCGCCGGGCTGACCGCCAGCAACCTGCAGCGCTTCGACGTGGCGCGCGAGATGAACTCGCGCTTCGACGTGGAGGGCGAGGTGCGCGGGCCCATCGTCAAGGACCGGCTGTTCTACTTCCTGGCCGGGCAGCTGGTGAGCCGCGACGAGCGGGTGGTCAGCCACCGCCGCGGCGACGGGAACGTCTTCCTGCCGGAGCTGGTGGACTGGCGGGAGCGCAGGCTCTTCGGGAAGCTCTCCTGGCAGCCCACCGCGCGCGACGCGCTGACCGTGTCCGGGGGGTACATCGGCCTGGAGGCGGACCGCTTCGGCGCCAACGGCTACGAGAACGACGGCGCGTACCTGCGCATGGACGCGCCCACCACCTTCTACAACGCCGCCTACAGCCACGTGCTGGGCGCGGGCACCACGCTGGACGCCTCCGTGGCCGGCTTCAGCCGCGACGAGCGGCGCACCCCGTACGCGGGGCTGGAGGTGCCGGGGGTGTGGCAGTACGGCCTGGCGCCCAAGCTGACCTACCGGAACGCCCCGTTCGGCTACCGCATGGCGCCGGAGGCGCTGTCGGCGGCCGCGTCGCTCTCGCTGCGCGTCAGGACGGGCCCGGCGGAGCACCAGCTCAAGCTGGGGACGGAGTACTCCGCGGGGAGCTGGGCCAGCGAGCGCATCCGCTCGGGGGGGATGACCTGGCGGCCGCCGGTGGGCAGCGGCTTCGACCCCGCGGACCCGGCCACCTGGCGGAGCGCCAGCGTCGGCTTCGTCCCCGCGGAGTTCGGCGGCGAGGTGCACCTGGACGCCGACGTGGCCAACGGCGCCGTGTACCTGCAGGACCACGTGGACTTCGGCAGCCGCTTCAGCCTCAGCCCCGGCGTGCGCCTGGGGTGGTGGGAGGGGTACATCACCCCGGGGCAGGGCACCGGGCCCCGCTTCCGCGCCGTGCACCACGCCGCGGTGGACGGCCGCATCGGCGTGACGGTGGACGTGACCGGGCGCAACGAGACGGTGCTCAAGGCGCACGCCGGGCGGTACCACCAGAACATGTTCGCGCAGTTCTACGACCGGGTGGAGGGCGGCAACGTCTTCTCCAACGAGGAGACCTGGTACTACCGCGGCCCGCTGGACGGCCCCGGGCAGGCCTTCACCGGCTTCGAGCGCGACTCGCTGGCGCAGATCGGCCAGATGACCGCGTGGGAGACCATCCGCCTGAACCAGACGGGGCCGGTGGTGGACTACCGGCAGCCGTACGTGGACCAGCTCGTCGTCGGCGTGGAGCAGCGCATCGGCCGCTGGTGGAAGGCGGAGCTGGTGTACGTCAACCGCCGCAACCACGACATGGTGGCGCTGGTGGACCGCAACGCCGCCACCAACTACACCCTCTTCGACGGGGTGTACGTGGCGGGGCTCGACGGCGACACGCTGGGCTACGACGGGGCCAGCGTGTTCATGAAGGGGCTGTACCTGCCCAACAACGTGCTGGCGGCGTGGCTGCGGGCGGAGGCGGAGTGCGACTTTCCCCCCTGCCAGCTGCCCATCCCGGGGCTGACCGTGGCGGACCTGCCCAGCCTGACCTGGGCGCCGGACTACGTGCTGACCAACGTGCCGCAGGCGCGGCGCACCTTCGACCAGGTGCAGGCGGTGCTGCGCGCGGACTACCGCACCTACGGCGGGATGATCTCCGCCGTGTACACGCAGCTCAAGGGCAACCTGGACAACGTGGCGGGCTACGAGGACCCGGCCGGCTTCGGCGCCGGGCCCTTCGTGAACCCCAACCAGGCGGTGAACTTCTACGGCTTCCTGGACAACTCCGCGGAGGTGGAGCTCAAGATCGCCATGTACGGCGACCTGGCGTGGGGCGTTCGCGGCGGGGTGTTCTGGAACGACGCCAAGGGCGACCGCTACAGCCCCGTGTTCACGCTCTCCGGGCTGCGCAACCGCTACTTCGACGAGGCGTGGCGCGAGATCCCGTCGGACCTGTTCGGCCCCGTCACCGGGCAGCCGGTGTTCATCGGGCCGCGCGGGGCCAAGCGCTACGCCAACCGCTCCACCGTGGACGTGCACCTGGAGCGCGGCGTGCGCTGGGGCCGCTCGGAGTGGCTGGTGACGCTGGACGGCTTCAACGTCTTCAACCGCGACGCCGTGACCCGCTACAACACCAGCGTCAACGAGGGGCTCGACTACCTGCCCTTCCCGGAGCCCGGGCTCTACCCGGTGGACCCGGCGGCGTACTACCGCGCCGTGCGCGAGCGCGTGCCGCCCCGGCGGCTGCGCATCGGCGCCAGCCTCCGCTTCTAGGCCGCGGCGTCTTGCCGCAAACCCCCGATCCGGCGAAATTGGTCGGATAGTGTGTTGGAAACCGTGGCGTCGCCGGTCGGGCGCGCCGGGAACAGCGAGGAAGACACGCATGCGATGGAGCTTGAGAGCCGCGGCCGCCGCGGCCGTCCTGGCGCCCCTGCTGGGCGCCTGCACCGAGAACGGCGCCGGGGCGGACCTGGGCGGCGAGTACCGCGGCGTGGTGGAGAGCCCCTTCTTCAACGAGGGCGCCGCCGTGGTGGAGCTGGAGGGCCCCGGCCTGCTGGAGGTGACCTCCGCCATGCCGCTGTTCTGGGCCACGACGGAGGGCGAGGTGACGCGGCTGGTGCTGATCAACGACCCGGACGGCAACGGCGGGCCGCTGACCTTCCGGGTCGTGATGGAGGAGGGCTTCGGCCCGCCCACCGGCACGGTGGTGGAGGTCGTGGACGGCGAGGACAGGCCGCGCGACTTCATCGAGACCTACCGCGTCAACTTCACCCGCTGACGGACGGCCCATCCACATGAGCACTCGCAAGACCCTCGTCCTGCTGGCGGCGCTGCTGGCGCCCGCCGCGGGGGCCGCCCAGGACATGGAGATGCAGGCGCAGGCCGCCGGGCGCACGCTGCCGGCCGGCTACTACCAGCGCATCGCGCGCGACGCCGCCTTCTTCGAGTTCAAGGAGGTGGGCGCCTGGCCCGCGCGCACCGGCCCCGACGGCGCGCTGGCCGGCACGCTGCCCATGCTGGTCATCAACGCGCTCTTCTCGGACTCGCCCAACCCGCCGTTCGGCAGCGAGGCCACGCAGCGCGTCCTGTTCGACGGGCCCAACCCGCTGGGCACGCTCACGCAGTTCTACCACGAGCAGTCCAACAACCGCCTGACCATGACGGGCAAGGTGGTGCCCTGGGTGCGCACGGGCATCACCGAGCTGGCGGCGGTGGGCACCCAGAACGGGCTGGGCAACGACTCGCGGCTGGGCGAGTGGTTCGTGGGCGCGCTGCAGCAGGCGGACCCGCAGGTCGACTTCGGGCAGTTCGACAACGACGGCCCCGACAACGTGCCCAACAGCGGCGACGACGACGGCTTCGTGGACGCGGTGGTGTTCCAGTACCTGGAGCGCGCCGGGTCGTGCGGCGGCCACGGCGTGTGGCCGCACCGCAGCTCGCTGCAGGGGTGGACGGCCAACAACCAGCCGTATGCCACGCAGGACCTGCGGCCCAACGGCCAGCCGGTGCGCGTCAGCAACTACATCACGCAGAGCGCGCGCAACTGCACGGGCGACGACCCGGCCAACATCTCCGTGATCGCCCACGAGATGGGGCACATCATCGGCCTGCCGGACCTGTACCACTCCGTGGACGGCATCCTCCCGTCGCAGCGGCGCTGGGTGCTGGGGTGCTTCGCGCTGATGGCGGGCGGGTCCTGGGGGTGCGGCAACGGCTCCACCTACGGCGTGACGCAGCGCCCGTCGCACATGGGGCCGTGGGAAAAGATCATGAAGGGGTGGCTGGACGTGCAGGAGATGGAGGTGGCGGACCGGCAGGAGGCCGTGCTGGGGCCGGTCAACAGCACCCACCGCGTGCTGCGCATCAACCTGCTGCCCAACGGCCAGGAGTACCTGCTGGTGGAGTACCGGCCGCGCGTGGGCTTCGACCTGGCGCTGCCGGCCAGCGGCGTGCTGGTGTACCGCGTGGACCGCGGGGGAGAGCAGGCGCCGTGCCCCACCTGCCCCCGGCGCTACGGCGTGTCGCTGCTGGAGGCGGACGGCGACTCCGCGCTGCTCAAGACGCACGTCGAGGGCGGCAACCGCGGCGTGGCCGGCGACATGTTCACCGCGGGCAAGACCTGGGTGCTGAACGAGGCCACGCGCCCCAGCACGCGCCTGGCCGACGGCCAGCCCAGCGGGCTGCGGCTGGCCATCACGGTGGAGGGCGACCACGCGCGCATCCTGGTGGTGGACGTGGGGGCGCTGATCTCGCTGGACAAGCTGCTGCAGCCGTTCACGGGCAAGGGGGCGGCGCTGACCGCGGAGGAGCGGGCGCGGCTGGACGAGATCGGCAACCGCAACGGCCGCTACGACGTGGGCGACCTGCGCGCCTACCTGCGCAACTACCCCGAGGCCATGCCCGTGGGCGCCGTCCTGCCGCCCGGGCTGATGCAGGGGACGACGCCGTAGGCGATCGCGGATCGCAGGCCGGCATCGTCCCATCGGCGGGGTGCCTCTCGACCAAGGGAGGCCCCTCCCCAAACCCCTCCCCCAACTTCGGGGGAGGGGCTTTGCTTTGGGGTGATAAGGGACAGGTCTGCGCGGGGCCCACTCCTCCCCCGGCCCCTCCTCCCCCGCGGAGCGGGAGAGGAGGGGAGCCAGGTCTGCGTCCGGGGCGGCGTTCTACCGGGGGCGCCCCACCCCCCGGCCCCCTCCCCCCGCGCCGCACCAGCCCCTGCGCGCGCCGCCCGGTTCGGTGCGCGCGGCGCGCGGAGAGGGGGAGAACGTCTGCGCGTGACCGTGTCTGCGTGCACGGAACGCGGTGACCGCGCCAGACCCGTCGGCGAAGGCCGACATCACGTTGTCTTAGCCGCGATTTCAATCGCCGGGCGCGGTGGCCTTCCCACTCCACACCGCGCTCGACGTCTTCACTCCATGTATGGGACGACTTGCGCCTTGCGTACGGAACCAACAACCCTCCCCCAGACTTGGGGGAGGGTGGACGAGTAATGCGAGTCCGGGTGGGGGCGCCCGCCCATTCGCCGCCGCCGGCCGCCCGCACCCGATGCCCGGCGTGGCTCTGCCGTTCTCCGCGTCCTCCGCGGCTCCGCGTGAGCCCTACCGCCCCGCGGCCGGCGTGGGCGCGGCGCCGCCGAGCAGGTGCTGGCGGACGAACATGACCGTGGCGTAGAACTGGAAGTCCACGTTGTTCTTCTTGCGGAAGCCGTGGCCCTCGTCGCGCGCCATCAGGTACCACACCGGCGTGCCCACCTGCTTGACCCGGGACACGATCTGCTCCGCCTCGCTCAGCGGCACGCGGGGGTCGTTGCCGCCCTGCACCACGAACAGCGGCTTCACGATCTTCGCCGCGTTGTTGAGGGGGCTGATGCTGTCGAAGTAGGCCGCCATCGCCGGGACGCGCTC
>DASTLD010000088.1:0-17596 GCA_035715345.1 Longimicrobium sp. | reverse complement strand
CCGCGTCCTCTCTTTTCAACCTCTCCGTTCCCCTCCGCGTGATGCTTGTTACCGCCTGCGCCCTCGCAGGGAGCCGCCGCCGGCCTCGACGGTGAGCGTGTAGGCGCCGTCCTGCCCCGCGGGGGCCACGGCCTCGACGCGGTACCGGCGCGCAGTGGGCGAGGTGTAGGCGATGCGCGCGGTGGTGCCGCCCCCGCCGTTGTCGTCCTGCGCGACAACCGTCCCGTCGTCGGCCACCAGCACCAGGTACGGGTCGAACGCGGACGAGGCGAGCGTCACCGTCAGCGTCTGGCCCGCCAGCACGTCCACGAAGTACTCCTCGACCTGGTTGCCCGCGCCGATCCGGACCGTGGCGGACGCGCACTCGCCCCCGGGCAGGAACTCGTCCTGCACCACCACCCGCGGCACCACGATGGTCCCGTCGCCGCAGCGGATGCCGGCGGCCGAGGCGTCGGACACGCCCAGCACGTAGCTGCCCGTCTGCCCCGCCGTGAAGGTGGTGGCGTTCAGGGGATACGGGCCGGCGGGCAGGATGAAGCGCCGGCGCGCCTCGCCGCCTGTCCCCGCGGCGCCGAACAGCTCGATGCGGCGGCTGGCGCTGCGCACCTCCACCGCCGCGTGCAGCCCGCCCCCGTCGCCGATCGAGACCTCCACCGCCGTCTGCGCGGGCAGGTGGAGCAGGTACCCGTCCATGTACGCGCCGGACGCCGTCACGCAGTCGGTGGTGGTGAGCGATCCGAAAACCTCCGTGTCCAGCGAGAATGCCGTCAGCACGGCGCAGGGGTCGGTGGCGAACGCCGTGAACGTCACCGGCGGCAGGCCCGCGACGGTGGCGGTGAGCGTCTGCGGCCCCGGCGCGCCCAGGGTCCACGCCGCGGGCCGGGCGATGCCGTCCTCGTCCGACACGGCGCTCCCGCCCGTCACGGTCCCCCCGCCCGCGCCGACGGCGAAGGCGACCGCCGCGCCCTCCACCGGGTTGCCGTGCGCGTCCGTGAGGCGGACCGCGGGCGGCACCGGCAGCTCGGTGCCCGCCAGCGCGGTCTGCGCGTCGCCGGCGTGCCTGGTGATGGCGGCCGCGGGGCCGGGGTTCGCCGTGGCGATGAAGGTGACCACGCCCAGCCCCGGCGCGCTGGCGGTGACGGTGTGGGTGCCCGGCTGCGTCCCCAGCGTGACTCGCACGCGCGCAAAGCCCTGCTGCGGCGAGCTGAGGACGACCGGCTGGCTGACGGACCCGCCGCCCTGCGTGACCGCCCAGGCCACCGGGATGCCGGCGATGGGGTTGCCGTGCGCGTCCTGCGCACGCACGGTGAGCGAGTCCGCCAGCACGGAGCCCACCACGCCCTGCTGGTTGTCGCCGCCCGCCTTTGCCAGCGTGCTGGCGGGTCCGGCCACGCCCAGGGCGGTGAAGGTGACCGGCGCGAGACCCGCGGCGGACGCGGTCACGGCCGCGTTCCCGGCCACGGGGCCCAGCGTGAGCAGCACGTCCACCCTTCCCTGCGCGTCCGTCTGGCCCTGCGTGCCGCTGAGCACCGCGCCGCCTGCCGTGACCGCGAAGCTCACGGCGACGCCGGGCACCGCGTTGCCGTGCTGGTCGTCCACGCGCACCGCCAGCAGCACCGGCAGCGCGGAGCCGACCGTGGCCGTCTGTGCATCACCCTGCGCCTTTACCAGCGACGCGGGCGGGCCGGGCGTGCCCTGCGCGGTGAAGACCACCGGGTCCAGCCCCGCCACCGTGGCCGTGAGCACGTTGGCGCCCGCCGTGGTGCCCAGCGTCCAGCCCCCCGCCCGCGCGATTCCGTCGCCGTCCGTGACCGCCGCGCCGCCCGCGACGCTGCCGCCGCCGAGGGCCACCGCGAAGGTGACGGGCACGTCCGCCAGCGCCCGCCCGCCCTCGTCCGTCACGCGGACGGCGGGCGCCACCGGCACCGACGCGCCCGCCGTGGCGGACTGCGACGCGGGCACGCCGGGCAGCGCCGTGACGGCGAAGGGCGGCCGCGGCGGAGTTCCGCCGCCGCCCTCGCATGCGGCGGCCAGCAGCAGGCAGGCGGCCGCGAGAAGAGCGTGGACGCGGCGCGTGCGGAGGATCTGCATCGAACGTCGGGTGATTCCGTCGGGGGGAGGCGGCGGATGGCGGGGTGAGGCGGAGGCACATCGCCCCTCCAGCATGCCGGGAAAATGCGTTTGCGTCAAGCCGTCCAGGACGCAGGACGGCCCCGCCGCGATCGCATGCGGCGGGGCCGTCTCCATCACCCCCGGTTCACTGCCGGCGGGTGGGACGGATGCGCGCCGGGATGGTGGAGCGCTGAGGCGCCCGCTGCGCCTGCCGCAGCGCCTGCGCCAGCTCCGCGCGCATCCGTGCCCAATCCGGCCGGCCGGCGCGCAGCGACGAGCCGCTGGCGGACACGGTCAGCGTGTACGGGCCTCCCCCGTCCTGTCCGGCCACCGCCTCCACGCGGAACCACTGCCGCGTGGCGGAGGTGTGGCTGATCTGCGCGGTGGTCCCGCCGGCGCCGTCATCGTCCTGCGCCACCACCGCGCCGGACGCGTCCACCAGTACCAGGTAGGGGTCGACGGTGGTGGAGGCGAGGGTCACCGTCAGCGTCTGCCCCGCCATCACCTCCACGTAGTACTCCTCGATCCGGTTGCCTGGGCCGACGCGCTCCACCGCGGACACGCACTCGCCGGGGCCGAAGGCGTCCGTGAAGACCACGCCGGGCACGACCACGGTGTTCCCCTGGCCGCAGATGACGCCGAGGGTGGAGATGTCCACCGCGTCGAGTTCGTAGAAGCCCGTCTGTCCGGCCGCCACGCTGCTGGCGGCCAGGTAGTACGTGCCCGCGGGGAGGATGAACCGCCCGTAGGCCCCCGCCCCCGCGAACGGCGCGGCCAGCAGGTCGATGCGGCGCGACGCGGTGCGCACTTCCAGCGAGCCCTGCACGGGATCGTAGGCCCGGTACGCCAGCTCCAGGTGCCGCTGCTGCGCCAGGACCAGGCGGTAGGTGTCCACGTAGTGCCCGGACTCCAGCCGGCAGTCCACCGTGGCCAAGCTGCCGATGGCCTCCACGTTCACCTGCAGGTCCGTGACCGGCGAGCAGGGGTCCGTGGAGCTGGCCAGGAAGGTGACCGGCTCCAGCCCCACCACCGTGGCCGCCAGCGTCTGCACGCCGGGAGGGCCCAGCGTCCAGGCGCCGCCCAGCGTGGCCACGCCCGACGCGTCGCTGGCCACGTTCGCGCCCGTCACGCTGCCGCCGCCACCGGTCACGGAGAACGTGACGCCAACGCCGCCGACGGGGTTGCCGTTGCCGTCCGTCACCCGAACGGCGGGGGCGATGGGAACGGCGGTGCCGGGCAGGCCGAACTGCGCGTGCCCGGCCACGCGCGTCAGCGTGGCGGGCGCGGCGGCCTGCGCGGTCGCGGTGAACACGGCGTTGTTCATCCCCGGCGCGGAGGCGGTGACCGCGTGCTGTCCGCCCGCCTGCGGTCCCAGCGTGTAGCGCACCTTCGCGAAGCCCTGCGCGGAGGTGGAGACGGTCTGCGCGCTCACGCTGCCGCCGCCCTGCGTGACCGTGAAGGTCACCGGGATGCCGGAGACCGGGTTGCCGTACAGGTCGCGGGTGCGGATGGCCAGGCTGTCCGCCAGCGCGGCGCCGGCCGTGCCCGTCTGGTTGTCGCCCTCGGCCTTGACCAGCGCCTCGGCCGGCCGCGGCGCCACGGTGATGGTAAAGGGCACCGCGGGCAGGCTGGCGACGGTGGCGGCGACGTTCAGGACGCCGGCGGTGGTGGGCAGCATGAACTGCGCGGCCACGACGCCCTGGTCGTTGCTGACGCCGTACTCCGCCCCCACCTGCACGCCGCCCCGGCTGAGCGTGAAGGTGACGGCGGCGGTCACCGGGTTGCCGTGCGCGTCGGCCAGCTTGAGCATCAGCGGGGCGGGCAGCAGGGTGCCCGCGGCGCCGGTCTGCCCGTCGCCGGAGAGCTTGGTGATGGAGGTGGGCCCACCGGCCTCGCCCAGGGCGTGGAAGCTCACCGGCTGCAGGCCCGGCACGCTGGCGCGGACGTTGTTGACGCCGGCGGTGGTGCCCAGGATCCAGCTCCCCGCGTGCGCCAGGCCGAACGCGTTGGTCACGGCGCTGGTGGCGCCCAGCGTGCCGCCGCCCTGCGTGACCGCGAAGGTGACGGTGACGCCCGACATGGGCTGGCCCGCGGTGTCGAACACCACCACGGCCGGGGGCAGGGCGACGGGCGTGCCGACGGGGGCCGCCTGGTTTGCGGTCTCCTCGATGGCCACCAGGTCGCCGGGGACGGGCGGGTCCGGCTCGGGCTCGGTGCCGCCGTCCTTGCAGGCGGCAAGCAGCAGGCAGGCGGCCAGCGGCGCGCGCCAGCGGCGGACGAAGACGGGGATGCGCATCTGAAGTGATGAAACACGGGAGATGGATAGCCCGCGGGCGGGATTGCGGGCCGGAACCGTAGGTTCTTCCACACGATACGCGGGAGCATCCGTTTCCGTCAAGCGTGCGCTTCGCCGTCCGCGCCTTTTGCCGCGTCGCGTCTTTCATCAGGGGATGAGAAAGGGATTTTCACGCAGAGGCCGCAGAGGTCGAAAAGAGAGGACGCGGAGGACTTCATCGCAGTTCCTCTGCGTCCTCTCTGTTCAACCTCTCGGTTCCCCTCTGCGTGATGCAGTTCGTTTTGCCGCGTCCCGCTCCGCCGGGTAGATTGGCGACGAACGCAACCGCCCATCACCCGCCCGACGCGCCGGCACCGTGGAAGCCCCCGAGAAGACCCGCGACCGCCTGTTCCTGATCGACGGCTACGCGCTGATCTACCGCGCCTTCTTTGCCCTCATCGCCCGGCCGCTGGTCTCGTCGAAGGGCGAGAACACGTCGGCGGCGTTCGGCGTGTCGCGCTTCCTGATCAAGCTCATCGACAAGCACAAGCCCGACTACCTGGGCATCGTGTTCGACGCCGGCGACTCCGAGCGCGTGGAGATGTACCCCGCGTACAAGGCCACGCGCGAGAAGATGCCGGACGAGCTGGAGCTTTCCATCCCCCGCATCCGCGACCTGGTGGAGGCGTTCAACATCCCCGTGCTGGAGCTGGAGGGGTACGAGGCGGACGACGTGATCGGCACGCTGGCCAAACAGGCGGTCGACCGCGAGGTGGAGACGGTCATCGTCAGCGGCGACAAGGACTTCTACCAGCTCATCCGCCCGCACGTCTGTCTCCTGAACCCCGGCCGCGGCGGGCCGACGGCCGTGGAGGAGGAGTGGGTGGACCTGCGCAACGCCAACGAGCGGCTGGGCGTGGCGCCGGAGCACGTGGTGGACTACCTGGGCCTGATCGGCGACAGCAGCGACAACGTGCCCGGCGTGCCCGGCATCGGCCCCAAGACGGCCATCCAGCTCATCGAGCAGTACGGCGCCATCGAGCGCATCCTGGAGCACACGCCGGAGATCAAGAGCAAGCGCGCCCGCGAGGCGCTGGAGGCCTTCAGCGCGGACGCGCTGCTGTCCAAGCGCCTGGTGACCATCCGCGACGACCTGCCGGTGCCGCTGGACCTGGACGCGCTGCGCTGCCGCCAGCCGGACCGCCCGCGCCTGCGCTCGCTGTTCCTGGACCTGGAGTTCCACTCGCTGGCGCGCGACTGGGCCGCGCCGGGGCCGGACGAGGAGGCGGCGGAGGGGGCGCCCGCCAGCCGCCTGGAGGGCGACTACCGCCTGCTCTACACCCCGGAGGAGGTGCGCGCGGTGGTGGAGCAGGCGCGCGCGGCCGGGGCGTTCGCGGTGGACACGGAGACGGACAGCCAGGACCCCATGCGCGCGCAGATCTGCGGCATCTCGCTGGCCGTGGCGCCGGGCGAGGCGTTCTACCTGCCGCTGCGCCACCGCACCCGCGCGCCGCAGCTCCCCGAGGGGCAGCAGGAGCTGCTGGGCGACGACACCGCCGCCGCGCAGGAGGAGGGCCCCGCGTGCGAGCCCATCCGCAACCTGCCGGACCTGCACGGGCCGGAGATGGCGCCGCTGCTGGAGCTGCTGGAGGACGCGGGGGTGCGCAAGATCGCGCAGAACGTGAAGTACGACTTCCTGGTCTTCCGCCGCGAGGGCGTGGCGCTGCGCGGGGTCGACTTCGACACCATGGTCGCCAGCTACGTGCTGGAGCCGGGGCGCCGCGAGCACGGCATGGACTCGCTGGCGCTGCAGCACTTCGACCACAGGACCATCGCCTACGACGACGTGGCGGGGAAGGGCAAGGCGCAGGTGCCCTTCCCGGAGGTGGGGCTGGACGACGCCTGCAAGTACGCGGCGGAGGACGCGGACATCACCCTGCGGCTGGCGCACAAGTTCGCGCCGGAGCTGGAGAGCCTGCACCTGGACCGGCTGTTCCGCGAGATCGAGATGCCGCTGGTGCGGGTGCTGGCGGAGATGGAGTGGAACGGCATCCGCATCGACGAGCCCTTCTTCGCGGCCATGGGCGCGGAGCTGCGCAAGCAGCAGCGCCAGGTGGAGGGCGAGATCTACGAGGCCGCGGGCACCACCTTCAACATCGGCAGCACGCCGCAGCTCCGGGAGATCCTGTTCGGGCGGCTGGGGCTGCCGGTCATCAAGAAGACCAAGACGGGCGCGTCGACGGACGTTGACGTGCTGCAGGCGCTGGCGGCGCAGGGGCACACGCTGCCCACGCTGCTCATGCAGTACCGCCAGCTCGAGAAGCTGCTGGGCACGTACATCGAGACGCTGCCGCGGATGGTGAACCCGGAGACGGGGCGCATCCACACCTCGTTCAACCAGACCGTCGCGGCCACGGGGCGCCTGTCGTCCACCGACCCCAACCTGCAGAACATCCCCATCCGCACGGAGATGGGGGCGGAGATCCGCCGCGGCTTCGTCCCGGCGGAGGGGCACCGCTTCGTGTCCGCGGACTACTCGCAGATCGAGCTGCGCATCCTTGCGCACTACAGCCGCGACGAGGCATTCGTGGAGGCGTTCCGCGCGGGCGTGGACATCCACCGGCAGACGGCCAGCATCATCTTCGGCGTGCCGGCGGACCAGGTGACCAAGGAGATGCGCGACCGCGCCAAGACGGTGAACTTCGGCATCATCTACGGGCAGGGGGCGTTCTCGCTGGGCAACCAGCTGGGGATCACCAACGCGGAGGCCAAGGAGTTCATCGAGGCGTACTTCCAGCGCTTTCCGGGCGTGCGGCGCTACCTGGACGAGCAGGTGGAGATGGCGAAGGAGCGGGGCTACGTGGAGACGCTGAGCGGGCGCCGGCGGTACATCCCGGAGCTGCGCTCGCGCAACTGGAACATCCGCGCCTTCGGCGAGCGCGTCTCCACCAACGCGCCCATCCAGGGCTCCGCGGCGGACCTGATCAAGATCGCCATGATCCGCATCCAGGACGACCTGGACGCTGGCCGCCTTCCCGCGAAGATGCTGCTGCAGGTGCACGACGAGCTCCTCTTCGAGGTCCCCGTCGGCCGCGAGCAGGAGGTCACGGAGCTGGTCCGCGAGCGCATGGAATCCGCCCTCGACCTCATCGTCCCCCTCAGGATCGAGAGCGGCGTCGGCGAGAGCTGGCTCGAAGCCAAGTAAAAGAAACTCACGCAGAGCCGCAGAGAACGCAGAGGGACCGCGGAGAAGTTCTCTGCGTCCTCTGCGTCTCCGCGTGAGGCTTTCGCAGTTGGGTTTCGCGCGGAGAGCGAGGGAGCTAGTATACGAAGCTCACCCCCAGCCCAACGGTCCCAGCATGGCGCAGGATGTCTGACGTCAACGGCGACGCTCCCGCCCACCTTCCCTTCGTCCTCGGCATCATCGGCGACAGCGGGAGCGGCAAGAGCACCGTGGCCCGCGGGGTGCGCGACCTGATCGGCCCCGAGCGCGTGACCACGCTGGAGCTGGACGACTACCACCGCTACACCCGCGTGGAGCGCCAGGAGCTGGGGCTGACGGCGCTCAACCCCATGGTGCACAACCTGTCGCTCATGCAGGAGCACCTCCAGCTCCTGCGCCGCGGCCGGCCCGTGCGCAACCGCTCCTACGACCACACCGACGGCACCTTCGGCCCCGTGCGGGTCCTGGACCCGCAGGAGGTGGTCATCGCCCGCGGGCTGCTGGGGTTCCCCACGGAGGAGCTGAGCGCGGCCTACGACCTGGCCGTCTTCCTGTACCCGGAGCCGGAGCTGCTCTTTCGCTGGAAGCTGCGCCGCGACACCCGCACCCGCGGCTACAGCGAGGCGGAGGTGCTCAAGTCCATCGCCCGGCACCTGCTGGACAGCAAGCTGTACGTGCTGCCCCAGGCGGACCGCGCGGACCTCGTGGTCCGCTACGAGGTGCCGGAGTGGGACGCGCCCGACAGCGAGGTGCGCACCTCGCTGATCCTGCGCCGCGCCGCCGCCGGCGCCGTGCGCGGCGACGGGCTGGCCGGCCGCTTCGGCGAGCACGTGAAGGCGGAGGAGAACGACGGCGAGCTGGTGCTGCGCGTGGACCCCGCCATCCCCCCCGCGCAGGTGGACGCCTGGGGGGCGGAGCGCTTCCCGGAGACGTACACCGCCGGCGGGCGCTTCCAGCCGGAGCAGGGCGACGAGGAGCGGCTGCCCGCCATCGCCTTCACGCAGATCCTGATCGCGGACCTGGCCCAGAAGCTCCGCCGCCCCGCCGCGCCGGAGCCGTCCGGCGCGCCCGCGGACGCCGCCTGAGACGCCCTCGCGTCCCCACGGGTTGATCCCGCCGGAACATCCGAATAGATTCCGATCCCCCGCCGGTGCAGTTTCCCATACGTATTCGCAGCCGTATCCCGAGGTTCGATCCAATGCGCATCCATCCCATGCTGCTGGGCCTGACGCTGGCCGCGGCCGCCGTCCCGGCCGCCGCTCAGGCGCCCGTCATCACCGAGCAGGGCGACCCGTCCGTCCGCGCCGACACGCTCTACAAGCTGGCCGTCGACCCGGCGGACTATCCCGAGGAAGAGTCCGTGCTGCTGCTGGACGACGGGGTGGTGCGCCTGGAGGCGGACGGCCGCGGCACGCGCACCTACCGCTACGTGGCGCAGGTGCTGACCCGCGAGGCCGCCGAGAGCTGGGGCGAGGTCACCTTCCGCTACGACGCCAAGCGCGAGCGCCTGCGCCTGAACTGGGTCAAGGTCATCGACGCGCGCACCGGCCAGGTGCTGAGCGACAAGCCCGTGCACGACCAGGAGAGCAAGGCGCCGGTCAGCGAGGTGAACCCCGTGTTCACCGACCAGATGATCCGCCGCATCTCGCTGGGCGGCGTGGGGCCCAACGTGATCGTGGACTACAGCTACACCCGCGAGACCGTCGAGCCCATGCTGGCCGGCGACTTCCTGGAGAGCTGGTCCATCAACCTGGGCACGCCGGTGCGCCGCTCGCGCTACCTGCTGGACGTGCCCGCCGGCTTCGAGCCGCGCATCATCGAGGAGAACCTCAACTTCCGCCCCCGCACCACGGTGCGGAACGGGCGGAAGCTGTACGACTGGTCCGCGCGCGACCTGGCCAAGGTGGAGGGCGAGCCCTTCATGGCGCTGGACTCCAACACCGTCTACATGAGCATCGCGGTGGGCGGGCGCACGGAGTGGGCGGACATCGGCCGGTGGTACGCGGGCCTGGCGCGCGACCGCTACACGCTGACGCCGGAGATCGAGGCCCGGCTGGCGGAGGTGGTGAAGGACGCGCGCACGCTGGAGGACTCGCTGCGCGCCGTGCACCGCTGGGTGGCGCAGGACTTCCGCTACGTGTCGCTGTCGCTGGGCATCGGGGGATACCAGCCGCGCACGCCGGCGGAGGTGTTCACCACCCAGTACGGCGACTGCAAGGACAAGGCGACGCTGTTCATCGCCCTCGCCCGGAAGATGGGGGCCAGGGCGTACCCGGTGCTGCTGTCGTCCAGCGGCGGCGTGGAGCGGCGCCTGCCCTCGCTGGACCAGTTCGACCACATGATCGCCGCGGTGGAGACGGCGCCGGGCCAGTACCTGTACCTGGACCTGACGGCGGAGCTGATCCCCTACGGCGAGGTCAGCCCCGGCTACCAGGGCGAGTTCGGGCTGGTGGTGTTCGACGACGGCGCGGTGAAGGAGATCACCTTTCCGCTCAACGAGCCGTCGCGCAACCGCACGGAGAGCCGCGTGGCGGGCACGCTGGCGGCCGACGGCACCTTCACGGGCAGCTTCACCACCACGGCCACGGGGTCGCTGCAGTACAGCCTGCGCAACGCCTTCTCGTCCAAGATCACGCCCAAGGACCGCGAGGAGATGACGCGCGGCATGGCTCAGAACATCTTCGAGGGCGCGCGCGGCGACAGCCTGCAGATCTTCGACGGCAAGGACCTGCTGGCCACGCCGCGGGCGCAGGTGTGGCTGTCCGGCGGGCGCGCGGCCACGCCGTCCGGCGGCACCCTGATCCTGCACCTGCCCTTCGGCAACGGCGCCATGCGCGAGACCATCGCGGAGCTGGAGTCGCACAGGGAGCCGCGCCGCTTCGACATCGACGTGGCGGACGTGGTGGGCCCCATCGAGAGCGTCACCGAGTTCCGCGTCACGCTGCCCGACGGCTTCCGCGCGCGCCTCCCGGACAACGTGACGGCGGAGAGCGTCTTCGGCCGCTACACGGCGGAGTTCGTGCAGGAGGGCAGCGAGCTGCGGGTTACGCGGCGCATCACCGGCCTGCGCGGGCGCCAGCCCAAGGAGCGGCTGCCGGAGCTGCTGGCGTTCCTCAAGGACATGACCCGCGACGACGTGCGCTTCATCGTGCTGGAGCCCGCCGGCAACTGAAGCCTGTCCCCATGCAGGCGTGAAAGGAGCCGCCCGCGCACCGCGGGCGGCTCCTTGTTACATCTCCGGCAAGGCACGGTCTTGTAAGGGTTTGCCCCCCGTCCTCAAAACTCTTGTTTCCGCCCCGCGGGGAATGTACGTTGCTCCCGCCCCGCTCCCCCCGCCACACCTGCGCCCCGCCCCCGCCGTGACCCCGGCCACCGTGCTGTTGCTCGACAGCAACGAGGACAGCCTGCTGATCTACACGGCGGTGCTGCGGCACTACGGGTACGTGGTGGTGCCGTCCGCGGACTGCCGCGACGGGCTGGAGCTGGCGCGGCAGGAGCCCGCGGACCTGGTGGTGCTGGAGCTGTCGTTCCGCGATGCGCCCGCGTGGGAGGTGGCTGCCGCGCTCAAGGCGGACCCCGCCACCGCGTCCATCCCCATCCTGGCCCTGAGCACCGTGGCCGACCCCGGCTCTCGCGCGCGCGCGCTCGCGGTCGGGGTCGCGTCGTTCCTGGTCAAGCCCTGCGCCCCCCTGGAGCTCGCCGCCGAAGCCGCGCGCCTCCTGGGCCGGCCTCTCGCCTCCTGAACTGCCGGACTCACGCAGAGACGCGGAGACGCAGAGGAACGCAGAGAAAAAGAAGAGAGAAAAACCAGATCGAAAGGGGGAGGAGGACCGCGCGAGGTCCTCCTCCCCCTTTCTGTTCTCTGCGTCCTCTGCGTCTCTGCGTGAGGCTTTTTCAGCTCAGGTGGCCGTGGCGTTCGCAGAGCGGTAGCGCGACAGGACCTCCAGGAACACCTTGGACGAGCGCGCGAACGCACCGCGGCGGCGCAGCTCCGTGGGACTGGCGCCTACGAACTTCTGCGTCACCCGGCGCAGGCCGCTGTCCGACGAGTAGCCGCAGGCGTGCGCCACGGACAGCACCGTGCGGCCCGGGTCGTCCAGCAGCTCCGCCGCCAGCAGGATGCGCATCCACGCCAGCAGCTTGCGCGGCGGCGGCAGCTCCGCGCGCTCGCACCAGCGCAGCAGCGTGCGGCGGCTCAGGCGGAGCTGGCGGGCCAGGTCGCGCCCGTGCCCGCCCACCGCCACCACCTCCGCCGCCGCGTCCACGATGGCGCGCGCGCGCCCCGGCGTGTCCGCCGGCAGCACCTGCTCCAGCAGCGCCTTGAGCGGGCGGCCCTGCGCCGCGCGGAAGCGCTGCACCATGGCCTGCGGCGTGTCGTCGTGCGCGATGGAGATGACCTGCACCACGCCCCACTTGCCCAGCGTGCGCAGGTCCTCCAGCCGGTTGGGCTTGATCTCCAGCGCCGCGAACACCGCCGTGGAGGGGAACTCCACCAGCAGCGTCTTGAGGTTCGGCGAGGGGCCGGTGCTCCCGTTCACGTCCTCGTACGGGTTCACCACCACCAGCGCGGAGGGCGGGCTGTCGCGCACCGCCTCTTCCAGCGACGGCCAGTCCGGCACCGCCTGGAAGGTGTACTCCTTGCCCGCCACCTTGCGGACGCGCTCGCGGAAGCTCTCGTTGCTGTGCAGCACCAGCAGGGGGCGTGCGCCGATCTTCATGTGCGGGGTGGGTTGGGGGTCGTCTTCCAGGTGATGATCATCGTACGCCGCGGGGCGCTCAGCGCGCCACCAGCGACGAGTTCAGCGTGCGCACCAGGTCCGCCGCGAAGCCGTCGGCCTCGCCCGCGGGCACGGGTGCGGGGGGCGGCGCCGCGGCGCGCTGGCGGGCGGCGCGCGTGCGGCGCACCTCGTCCAGCACCGCCTCCGCGGTCAGCACCGTCTTGTGCTCGCCGCGGTCCGCGCCGATGGCCAGCGCGCGCTCCAGCGCCCGGTCCGCGCGGTCGTACTCGCCCAGCATGGCCGCGCCGCGGGCCAGCTCCAGCATGACCGTGGCGCCGTTCTCCGCGCCGGGCGTGCGGGCCACGCCGTCCCAGGCCTCGTCCCACGTCTGCGCGAACAGCCGCCGGTCGCCGGCGCCCGCGGCCGCGCGGACGATGTTGGCCAGGCCCGTGACCCGGTCCTCGTGGCGCGTCATGTGGTGCACCAGCGCCTGGAACACCGCCAGCGCCGGCGCGAACCGCCCCTGCTCCATCCAGAAGTAGGCAAGGTCCGCCGCCAGGTGGTTCAGACGCGCGTGGTCCGGTCCGTACAGCGCGTACGCCTCGCGCGCCATGCGCTCCGCCTCGTCCGGCTGCCCCGTCTCTGCGGCGATCACGAACAGGTCGTGCAGGGCGGAGCCGGCCAGCGCGCGCAGCGAGTGCCGCCGGGCCGCGCGCAGCGAGCGCAGGTGAAAGCGCCGCGCCGCGGGAAAGTTGCCGCGCTGCGCGTACAGGTTGCCCAGGCCGCCGAACGCCATCGCGTACGAGGTCCAGTCGCCCGTCTGGCGGCCCAGGGCGATGGAGCGGCGGTACCACGTCTCCGCCCGCGCGTGCTCCGCCCGGCGCCGCGCCAGCCGCCCCACCGCGTACGAGGCGGAGGCGTCGCTGGGCAGCACCACCGCCGCGCCCTGCGCAAAGGCGATGGCCGTCCCCAGCAGGCCCTGGTGGTCCGCCCAGTGGGCCACGTGCTGGCAGGCCAGCGCCACCTGCTCCTCGCGCGCCGCCTCCGGGCTGCCCGCCATGCGCACCAGCGCCATCAGGGGGCTTTCGAGCTGCACCTCCACCTCCGCCGCGCGCAGCAGCGCCAGCGCCTCGTCCTCCGCCCGCTCGCCGAACAGCCCGGCGCGGTCGTCGGGCGGCGTGATGCCCCAGGCGTACACGTCGCGGATGCCCTGGAACAGCAGCGCGCCCAGCGGTCCCTGCACCTCTTCCAGCACGGCCGCGCCCTCGAACGCCTCTCCCCCGTGCACGATGGCCGGGGGGGTGCGCCAGCGGCGGGTGGTGCGCCGGACGGGCGGAGTCAGACGCCGCGTACGCATCAGGGCATCAACGGGACGCGCGGGTGGGGAAAGGGGACCGGACGGGAGTGTGCGGGAGTGCGGCTCCTATGATAAGCCGTATCTCCTTTCCACGCCATAGTCTTCGGATCGTGCCGGGCCGTCGTCGGGATGTCGGGAGGGGTGGGTTCCGGCCGGAACGCCTGGCGCAAAACGGGCTTACGCGGACCCGCGGAGCCGCTCGTCGCGCGCGTCCGGGCCCCTCATGCGTTCCCAATCCTGTCGCCTAGCGGTGGCGTTCGCCCCCGATCGTGGAGGCCGCGCGCGGCGCGAGGGCGCGGCCGGGGCGCCACCGGCGGGCTCAACCGGCGGCCAGGCGGCGCAGGTCGGCCACGATGCGGTCCACGAAGCGCGCCACGTGCGGGCCGCCGCGGTCCATCTCGATGGCCTGCAGCTTGGAGGCGGCGTCCGTGAGCGCAGCCTGCTCGTCCGCGAAGCCCGGCGCGCGCAGGTCCAGCTCCGCCACCGCCGCCGCGATCTCCGCCAGGCGCTCGTGGATGGGGGGGATGAGGGGCCCGCGCGCGAACGGGCTGGCCGCCTTGAGCGCCTCCAGCTTCGCGATGGCGTCGTCGCACAGCCGCACGAACTCGGGGGGATGGGTGCCGGCGTCGGGGTGGGACATGGGGCGGATGGGGCCAGGGCGGGTGGGGATGCCCGGTGCTGCACGGCCGAATCGCTGCACGTCCGGTGCCGGATCGCGCACTCACGCACTCCCGCACTCTCGCACTTTCGCACTTTCGCACTCTCGCACTTTCGCACTCCCCCCCGGCTGGCCGTCCTCTTGCGGCACCCGCCGCGCGCGCCGCACAATGCCGCCGCGCCCGCGCAGTGCCAGGAGAAATCCCGCCGAACCGAGCCCAGACGCATGTCATTGCCCGAGACCACGCTCGACTCGCTGCTCCAGGAAGACCGCAGCTTTCCCCCGCCGCCGGCGTTCGCGGCGCGGGCCAACGCGGCGGATCGCGCCGTCTACGAGCAGGCGGAGGCGGACCCGGAGGCGTACTGGGAGGGGTGGGCGGAGAAGCTGCACTGGTTCCGCCGCTGGGACCGCGTGCTGGACTGGAATCCCCCCTTCGCCAGGTGGTTCCTGGGCGGCAAGCTGAACGCCGCCTACAACTGCCTGGACCGCCACGTGGAAGCCGGCCGCGGGAGCAAGACCGCGCTGCTGTGGGAGGGCGAGCCGGGCGACCGGCGCACCTTCACCTACGCGGAGCTGCACGCGGAGGTGGGCCGCGCCGCCAACGCGCTGCGCTCGCTGGGGGTGCGCCGCGGCGACCGCGTGGCCATCTACCTGCCCATGATCCCCGAGGCCGCCATCGCCATGCTGGCCTGCGCGCGCATCGGGGCGGCGCACTCCGTCGTGTTCGGCGGCTTCAGCGCGGAGAGCCTGCGCGACCGCATCCGCGACGCCGAGGCGCGCCTGCTGATCACGGCCGACGGGGGATACCGGCGCGGCGGCGTGGTGCCGCTCAAGCGCGCGGCGGACGAGGCCGTGGAGGAGGAGGGCGGCTGCCCCACCATCGAGCACGTGCTGGTGGTTCGCCGCCACGGCCCCTACGGCGAGGCGCTGGGCGGCGCGGCGATGCGCGACGGGCGCGACGTGTGGTGGCACGCCGCGCTGCAGGGCCAGGCGGAGGAGTGCCCGGCGGAGGAGATGGACGCGGAAGACGTCCTGTTCATCCTTTACACCTCCGGCACGACCGGCAAGCCGAAGGGAATCGTTCATACGACGGGGGGCTATCTCACCCAGGTCGCGGCGACCACCCGGTACGTCTTCGACCTCAAGCCCGACGAGGACGTCTACTGGTGCTCGGCCGACGTCGGCTGGGTCACCGGCCACTCGTACATCGTCTACGGTCCGCTGGCCAACGGCGCCACCGTGCTCATGTACGAGGGCGCGCCGGACGCGCCGGACCGCGGGCGCTTCTGGAAGACCATCCAGGACTACCGCGTCACCATCTTCTACACGGCGCCCACCGCCATCCGCGCCTTCATGAAGTGGGGCACCGAGTGGCCGGGCAGGTACGACCTGTCCAGCCTGCGCCTGCTGGGCACCGTGGGCGAGCCCATCAACCCCGAGGCGTGGATCTGGTACCACGAGACCATCGGCGGCGGGCGCTGCCCCATCGTGGACACGTGGTGGCAGACCGAGACGGGCGCCATCATGATCACCCCGCTGCCCGGCATCACGGAGACGGTGCCCGGCTCCGCCACCACGCCGTTCCCCGGCATCCGCGCGGACATCCTGACCCTGCGCGGCGAGTGCATCGAGGTGGGTGGGGGATTCCTGGCCATCCGCCGCCCCTGGCCCTCCATGCTGCGGGGCATCTGGGGCGATGAGAAGCGCTTCCGCGAGACGTACTGGAGCAAGTGGTCCGGCGAGACGGTGGACGCGGCCGGCGATTCCCAGCCGGGCGAGAGCGTCTATTTCCCGGGCGACGGCGCCAAGCGCGACGAGCGCGGCTACTACTGGGTGATCGGGCGCATCGACGACGTGCTGAACGTGGCGGGCCACCGCATCGGGACCATGGAGGTGGAGAGCGCGCTGGTGGACCATCACGCCGTGGCGGAGGCGGCGGTGGTGGGCAAGGCGCACGAGCTGAAGGGGCAGGCGGTGGCCGCGTTCGTGACGCTCAAGGAGGGGCAGACGCCGACGGAGGAGCTCAAGCGCGAGCTGAGCGACCACGTGGTGCGGAAGATCGGCGCCATCGCGCGGCCGGACGCCATCCTCTTCGCCGGCGACCTGCCCAAGACGCGCTCGGGCAAGATCATGCGGCGCCTGCTCAAGGACATCGCCGAGGGCCGCGCCCTGGGCGACACCACCACCCTCGCCGACCCCTCCGTCGTCTCCCGCCTCAAGGACGAGTACGAGTCGCGCGAGAGCTGAGTCGAGATTTTCGGACGCCGATCGTGACGCGGGGCGCTCGTCCACCGGGACGGGCGCCCCGTTCCGTGCATGGGAATCTCGGGTGGCGCGTCCATCCCCTCTTCATCCGGCGGCGGCGTCCACACGGGAAGCTTGACTACACCGCCGGGCCAATCCATACCTGTGAACCCCCGCCGTCCGCGGCGGGGACGCAGGTCCCCCCTCTCTCCATCCCACCTCGGAGGTCCTCATGGGCGGTGTCACCATCAGCCAGCCCGCGGCAAAACGGAAGGTGCTGCTCGGCGAGGCGGTGCAGTTCGTGGGCAGCGTGGCGCTCGGCACGCACCGCGTGGAGCTGGTCGCCGACGGGCAGTTCGAGCTGCCCACCGTCACGCTCAACCGCACGAAGTGGTTCGTGGCCAACCGCTTCAACACGCCGGGCCCGCGCCGCATCACCGCCCGCGCGTTCGACGCCGGCGGCGTGCAGATCGGCGACGCGGAGATCGAGATCCTGGTGGAGGCGCCGCCCGCCGTGGTCACGCGGCGCTTCGGCGACCTGGTGCCCATCCCGGCCGACATCAACCAGGGCCTCAGCGCGGCCAGGCAGAAGACGATGCTGGACATCTTCGGCGCGCCCTGCCCGCTGAACGCCGACTGCACCGCGGTCACCAACCAGAAGGTGAAGCGCCTGCTGGTGACGCAGAACGTCGGCCCCTTCGCGGTCACCGGCATCCGCCCCACGGTGGAGGCGCTGTCGCGCATCTTCACGCGCGTCCGGCAGGAGCAGCCGGACCTGTTCCGCGCGGTGGGCACGGCGGGCGTGCTGTGCTGCCGGCGCGTGCGGCGGCCCCCTGGCCAGCCGCCCAGCCCCAACTACAGCAACCACTCGTGGGGCACGGCCATCGACCTGACCGTCCAGGGCAGGCTGGACCCGCGCGGCAACGGCACCACGCAGTTCGGCATCCTGCTGCTGGCGCCCTACTTCCACGCCCAGCGCTTCTTCTGGGGCGCCGGCTTCTCGGGCGCG
>DASTLD010000087.1:0-2369 GCA_035715345.1 Longimicrobium sp. | reverse complement strand
GGACGATGCGGACCGGTGGGTGATCGGGGGATTGGAGCGGAGCGGCCGGGGATGGGGCCGCTTCGACGTGCGGCTCGGCGGGCGCCGGCCGGTGCTGCGGGTGGTGGAGCGGGCGATGAGCCTGCGGTCGCGCCTGACCGGCATCGCCACGGGCGATCAGGCCATCTTCGTGCGCCGGGAGTGGTTCGCGCGGGCGGGAGGATTCCCGGAGATCCCGCTGATGGAGGACGTGGCCCTCAGCCGCGCGTTGCGCCGCCTGGGCCCGCCCCTGTGCCTGCGCCAGGCGGTGACCACCTCCAGCCGGCGCTGGGAGCGGCGCGGCGTGGCGCGCACCATCCTGCTGATGTGGCGCCTGCGCCTGGCCTACGCGCTGGGCGCGGACCCCGCGCGCCTGGCCGAGCGCTACCGCTGATCAGCGGGACCGCCGGTCGCGCGGCTCGGGCTCCGCGTCCGGAACCTGCGCCAGCGCGGCCTCGAACTTGGCCCGGCTGCCCCGCCGCCCGCGCGCCTGCAGGTAGTCCTCGGTCATGAGCGCGGACATCTTCTCGGCCACGGCCGTGGCGATGAACTGGTTGATCGAGATCCCCTCCTGCATGGCCAGCTCCTTGACCTGTTTGTGCAGCGAATCCGGAAGCCGAAGGCTCAACGTGCTCACGACTGCGCTCCGATCCTTCTGAGAAGCTCCCCGGGTGTCACCGCCCTCACCCCCAGCCGCTCGCACCCGGCAAAGTCCTTGTGGTTGTACGTGACGATGAAGTCGCAGGAAGCCTTGACTGCAAGTTCCAGGACCATGTCATCGCCCGCGTCGGCCAGGTAGGGCCGCCAGAGGTAGAAGATCTCGTGGTGCCGCCCCACCGCGCACAGGTAGTCCAGCACGTCGCCCACCGCCTCCGGCGAGAGCGGCACCCCCACCGACGGCCGCAGCAGCACGTCCTCGTACTCCAGGACCCGGGGCACCGAGAGGTGCAGCGTTACCTGCCCCCTGCCCACCCGCGACAGCAGCTCGAACGCCGCGCCGTTGCGGGACCGCAGGCCGGCGACCAGCACGTTCGTGTCGAGCACCACCTGCGCGGCCACCATAGCTCCTCTCTTCTGGTATTGTAAGTAATACCACCCCCCTCGTCAAGCGCGTCCACTTGCCCATCAAGATGGCGCATCCGGCTTCGATACGCAAAGGCTAATTACGTGCGGTTTTCCTTCGAGTCGGGGTAGTCTCCAAGGGTGCGAGCCGAACAGAACAGATGGGGAACGCGCTCGGGCCTTTCAATTTTTCCGTTCCGTCGCGCGGACGGAATTCTTGACGCATTCCGCGTCTGTGGTTAGCTTCCGCGTCGATCCTCGACACCGACGCGTTTCGCGCCGCAATCCGCAGCTCCGCAGCACGACCATCGGGCAGGCTTTCGCAGGACTAATCCACCACACACGCAGCGTCCATGGCGGCAACGTCCGCCGCGCGGTCCCGCCGTTCGCGGCCGGATCGCGATAGATCCAGGTACACATGCCCAGCGTGGGGGGCGCACACACCCACGCGTCCGGGCGGACCGAGATTCCCGTCCGGCGGAACAACCCATAGGGGGAGCACTGCAATGCGCCAGGTAGGTACCGTCAAGTGGTTCAACGACGCCAAGGGCTTCGGGTTCATCACGCCCGAGAACGGGGAAAAGGACTGCTTCGTCCACTACTCGTCCATCCAGGGCAGCGGCTTCCGCTCGCTGGTCGAGGGTGACCGGGTGGAGTACGAGCTGGTGGACGGCGAGAAGGGCCCCGCCGCCGCGAACGTGGCCAAGGTCGGCTGACCGCCTGGCATCCATGCGGATGCGCCGCGCCGGGACTCTCCCGGCGCGGCGCTTTTTTTGTGTGTGCCTATGACTTACCACAACACGAGGGCACTCCTTCCCCCGCGCGATGAACCCGTCCGCGCAGGCGGACATCACGTTTTCATAGCCGCGAATTCATTCGCCGGGCGCCCTGCGAGGGCGCCTGCTTAAATGCGCCGATCTGTGGTCCGCGCCGGCGAACGCGTGTTTTCTCGCACTCTCGCACTCTCGCACTCCCGCACTCCGCACTCCGCACTCCCGCACTCCCGCACTCCCGCACTCCCGCACTCCCGCACTCACGCACTCACGCACTCACGCACTCACGCACTCACGCACTCCCACACTCACCGGCTCGCCGGCGGCATCTCGAGCTCGAAGAAGAACCGCGTTCCCCAGCCCGGCGCCGTTTCGTACTCCAGCTCGCCGCCCATGGCGTTCACCAGCCGGCGGGAGATGGCGAGCCCCAGCCCCGCGCCGCTGAAGCCGTAGCGGACGTCGGCGCCGCGGCGGCGAAAGGGCTCGAAAAGGACCGCCCGGGCGTCGGGGGTGATC
>DASTLD010000086.1:0-3348 GCA_035715345.1 Longimicrobium sp. | reverse complement strand
ACTGGTTCGGCGGCGAAGGCGAGGAGGTGCGGGAGGGCGAGTACGAAAAGGTGCGCGCGGAGAACGACTGGCTGGCGGAGCAGGTGGCCCGCTTTCCCGAGCGTCTGGTCGCCTTCTGCAGCGTGAACCCGCTCAAGGAGTACGCGGTGCGCGAGGTGGAGCGGTGTGGCGGCAATCCCGGCATCCGCGGCCTCAAGCTGCACTTCGGCAACTCGCTCGTGGACCTGCGCAACCCGCGGCACGTGGAGAGGGTGCGGGCCGTGTTCGCCGCGGCCAACCGGCACCGCATGCCGGTCGTCGCGCACCTGATGACGCCGGACACGACGTACGGGCGCGAGCACTCGGAGATCTTCCTGCGCGAGATCGTGCCGGCGGCGCCGGACATCGCCATCCAGATCGCGCACATGGCCGGCAGCGGGCCCTACTACAACAACGACGAGGCGTTCGCCGTGTTCGCGGAGGCGGCGGAGGCGGGCGATCCGCGCATGCGCAACGTGTGGACGGACGTGGCCACCGTGGTCACGCTGGACGCCGCGCAGGACCTGGCCATCATCGCGCGGCGGCTGCGGCAGTTCGGGCTGGAGCGCGTGCTGTACGCGTCCGACACGCCCGCGGGCGCGGAGTACACGCCGGAGTTCGGGTGGATCTACTTCCGCCGCCTGCCGCTGAGCGACGCCGAGTTCCGCACCATCGCCGACAACGTCTCGCCCGCGCTGGATCCGGACTACCGCCGATGACGATGCGACGCTGCCTTCCCTCGCTCCTGCTGTGCGCGCTGGCCGCCTGCGCCCACGCCGGCGCGGCCGCGGGTGATTCGCTCGCGCGCGAGCCGGCGCTGGCGCGCAGCCGCATCGTGCCGCGCGTGGACCATCACCAGCACGTGATGGGGCCGACGGCCATCACCGTGCAGGCGCAGCTGCCGCCGCTGCCCGCGGCCGACCTGCCGGATGACCTGGCCGCGCTGCTGGCGGAGCGCGGGCGGCTGTCGGGATCGGACGATTCCACCGCCTTCCGCGCGCTCTACACGGACGACGCGGTGATCCTCGACATCATGGACGATCCGTGGATCCGCTGGCAGCGCGGGCGCGGCGCGGTGGGGGCGGTGGTCGCCGGCTACCGGCCCGGCACGCGCTTCGTGGCGAACGCGTACTGGAAGGATGGCAGCGCGGGCTGGGTGGCCGGCACCGTGCGCCGCGGCGAGTCGGACGAGGACCGCTTCTACTTTGCGCTGGGCCTGCGGCGCGACGCGGAGGGGCGCTGGCGGATCGCGGTGGAGAACGTGACGCAGCAGCCGCCGCTCCCGTTCGCGCAGCCGGTCACGGCGGAGCGGATCATCCAGGTGCTGGACGATGCGGGCATCGAGCGGGCGGTGCTTCTCTCCGCGGCGTACTGGCTGGGGCGCGGCTCGCGCTACCCGTCGCTGGAGCAGGAGCACGCGGCGGTGCGCGCGGAGAACGACTGGGTCGTCGGCCAGGCGGCGCTGCACCCGCGGCGGCTGGTCGCGTTCTGCGGCGTGAACCCGCTGAAGGAGTACGCGCTCGCGGAGCTGGAGCGCTGCGCCGCGATGCCGGGCGTGCGGGGGATGAAGCTGCACGTCGGCAACTCGCGCATCGACCTGCGCAGCGCGGCGCACGTGGAGGCGCTGCGCCGCTTCTTCCGCGCGGCCAACGAGCGGCGGATGGCGATCGTGATCCACCTGTGGAACGGACCCGCGTACGGCCGCGCGGAGGCGGAGGTGGTGCTGAACGAGCTGCTCCCGCAGGCGCCGGACGTCGCGGTCCAGATCGCGCACCTCGCCGGCGGCGGCGACGCGAACCACGACGCGCTGGGCGTGTTCGCGGACGCCATCGCCGCCCGCGACCCGCGCACGCGCAACCTCTGGTTCGACGTCGCCACGTCGGTGACGGAGGAGACGACGGCGGAGGAGCTGGCGGTGGTGGCGGCGCGGCTGCGCCAGGTGGGGCTGGGGCGCATCCTGTTTGGCGCGGACACGCCCATCATCGGCCGGCCGCCGCCGGTGCAGGCCTGGGCCACCTTCCGCCGCCGCATCCCCCTGACCGACGCCGAGCTGCGCGTCATCGCCGGCAACGTCGCGCCGTACCTGCAATGAAGGGAACGGCGCTCAAAGATTCACGATTTGCGGATCGCAGGGTTTATCCTCTTTCGGCGCCCCTACGTAGTCGTGCAGGTCCGGCACGCCCCATCCATGCTCGTACTTCATCTCCGGCACTCCCATGGAGATGAGGACGTTCTCGACCGTCTTGAGAGCACCCTCGATCCAGCCCTGCTCAGCGGAGAATGCCTCTCCACAGATGTACAGATCCGTGACGTTTTCCTGCTCGGCCGCGGGTCGATAGGTCCATGGCTTCGACCCGACGTTCCAGGTATGCCAGCCGGCACCGAACGGCGGCAGTCCCCAGTCCTTGTACAACCCGAGAACGGGCTCGGGGATGATGTGCCCGTGGATTTCCTGGAGTTGCTGCTGGACCTTCTTCACGATGCGCTCGCCAGCCCGGAGCTCTTCCGGGATCTGCTCCACCTTCCTCAGGAATTCGGCACGCGACCCTTCCACTTTCGATGGTGCCTTGTAGTACGGCACGTTCTCCTTTTCCCCGCTGAACGGCCGCCAGAAATCGACGTAGTGTTCATCGCTGTACGATGCCATCACCAAACTCCAATGCGCTGTCGCGCCATTCGTTCCGGCTACTTTGCGGAGGCCAGGGGCCGAGGCACATCTGCCTGACGCCTTCATCCACTTTGGGCTGAAATAATACACCTGCCGGACGGGGAGATCGGTAAAGGTTCTGCCCACGGAATAGCCGGGTTCTTCGTCTCCCATCCACCATTCCTGCTCATAAAGCAGGAAGAGCTTGTACAGCACGTGAGGCTGTACCTCTGAAAGCCATGACGGACGCCAGGCGGTTTCCCTGTCCTTGATGCAGAGCTGTTCCAGCGCTGCCTTCGGCAATGCGAGTATCAGTGCGTCGAAGTAGACGTGAACCGGCTCCTTCTTAGGGCCTGTGTACACCTGCCATGCCTGCGCATCGTATCGGCATTTCGTGACTTTCTTCCCGAGGTGCAGTTGAAACCGCTCTCCCGCTTCTACCACACTCTCGTGCAGGCGCTTGATCAATTCCTGCATCCCGTCCGGCACCATGAAGAGCTCGCTGGATGCAAAATCCGCGGTGAACCATGGGATCGCTTCGGCCGCGCTCCAGTTCCCGAGAACGGATTCCAGGCTCAATGCATCGTGAATGAACTGAAACGCCTCGCTGCTCAGGTAATGCTGAAGCAGATTCCAGAAGCCGATCTCGTACAGCGGTGTGTTTTCGTAGAAGCCGTTTTCCT
>DASTLD010000085.1:0-6575 GCA_035715345.1 Longimicrobium sp. | reverse complement strand
GGGGGCCTCCGCCCTCGCGCCGCCGCCCGCAACGCGCACCGATGCCCGCGTGCAGTCCGCGCAGGCGGACTTCGTGCCCTTGGAGGCGCGGTTTCAACCGCCGGCCGGGTGCCGGCGCCGCGGGATGAATCCCGTCGGTCGGGGATGGCCGTCTGGATGCCCGCACGGCGCGCAGGACCGTCCCGCTCAACCCTCCCCCAGACTTGGGGGAGGGTGCGAGCCTAAGCGAGCGGGTGGGGGCGCCGTCTCGCGCCACAGCCCGCAACTCGCACGAATGCTGGCGATGTAGTCGTGCAGATAAAAACCACCGCGGATCAACCCCCGCCTGGCCGGGGTACGCCGCCGTTCCTTGTTCCACGCCGGGGAATCCTGAATCCCGCATGACACGCCGCTCCACCCACGACCACCCCCGCACCCGCGCCCTGGTCCGCGCGCAGCCCGCGCCCGGCACCCCGCGGCGGACCCGCATCCGCCGCCCCGTGCTGGCCGCGCTGGCCCTGCCGGTGCTGGCCGGCGGCTTCGCGCTGCAGGCGTGGGGCGGCCGCGACGGCGAGCGCACCTTCCAGGAGGTGCTGGCCCACGTGGCCGGCCGCGGCGTGGACTCCATCGGCGACGCGGAGCTGTACGAGAAGGCCGCCCGCGGGCTGCTGGTGCAGATCGGCGACCCGTACGCGGAGCTGTTCTCGCCCGAGCAGCTGGAGGCGTTCAGCCGCGAGACGCTGCGCAACTCCTACGGCGGCCTGGGCATGACCGTCGGCGTGGTGCGCGACACCGCCGTGGTCACGCGCGTGTTCGAGGGGGCGCCCGCCGCCCGCGCCGGCATCCGCGCCGGCGACCGCATCGTCGCGTCGGAAGGGCGGACGCTGGTGGGGCTCACGGTGGACCAGGTCACGCAGCGGCTGCTGGGCCAGCCGGGCACCTCCGTGCAGGTGTCCTTCTTCCGGCCGGCGGAGGGCGTCCTGCACCACGCCTTCCGCCGCGAGCGGGTCGAGTATCCCTCCGTCGGCTACGCGGTCATGGTGGAGCCGGGCATCGGCTACGTGCCGCTGGAGAGCTTCAACGACACGTCGGGCGATGAGGTGCTGCGCGCGCTGACCTCCTTGCGCAACGCGGGCGCGAATGCGTACGTGCTGGACCTGCGGGGCAACACCGGCGGCAGCCTGGACGAGGCGGTGCGCATCAGCGGCCTCTTCCTGCGCCAGGGGACGGAGATCCTGCGCGCCGAGTACCGCAACGCGCCGCAGGAGCGCTACGTGGCCGACGGCGATCCCGCCGTTCCCGACGCGCCGCTGGTGGTGCTGACGGACGGCGAGACCGCCTCCGCCAGCGAGATCGTGGCGGGCGCGCTGCAGGACCACGACCGCGCCGTGGTCGTGGGCGCCGCGAGCTTCGGCAAGGGGCTGGTGCAGGACGTGTTTCCGCTGGACGGGGGATGGGCGCTCAAGCTCACCACCGGGCGGTGGTACACGCCCAGCGGCCGCACCATCCAAAAGCCGCGGCGCCTGCTGCCGGACGGCAGGCTGGTGGAGGCGGACTCCATCGCCCCGGGCGGGCGGCCGGTGTTCCGCTCCGCGGCGGGGCGGGTGGTGTACGGCGGCGGCGGCATCACCCCCGACGTCGTGACGGCGGCGGACACGCTGCAGGGCGCCGAGCGCGAGCTGCTGCGCCTGCTGTCGCGGCGCGGCGCGCAGGTCAACGCGGTGCTGCAGGAGATGGCGCTGGACCTGAGCCCCGGCGCCACGCCGGCGTTCGCCTCCTCTCCGGAGACGCGCGGCGACCTGTACCGCCGGCTCGAGCAGCGCGGCGTGGAGGTGGACCGCGCGAAGTACGACGCGGGCGCGCCGTTCGTGGACCGGCTGATCGAGTCGCGCGTGGCGGAGCTGGCGCAGGGCGACACCGCCGTCTTTCGCCGCGCCGCCCCGCGCGACGCGCAGCTCCAGGCGGGCCTGGCCGTGCTGCGCGGCGCCCGCACCCAGGCGGAGGCGCTGCGCCGCGCCGCCGCCGCGCCGCAGGCCGCGCCCCGCGCCGGCTGACCGGCATCCGGACACACCGTTTTCTTCCGCGCGCGCAGCTTCCCGGCCGCCGCGCCCTTTCCCGCTCCGCAGGAGGATTCCTTTGCCGGCGAACACCCGACTCACCCGCGCCGCCCTGGTGGCGGCGCTCGCCGCGGCCGCGCCGGCCGCCGCCCAGGCGCCGGCGGAAGGCCCGCTGACGCACGCCCCCCGGCCCACCAGCGGCCCCATCAGCGTGCAGGACCTGCGCACGCACGTGTACGTGCTGGCGGACGACTCCATGATGGGCCGCGAGGCGGGCTCGCGCGGCAACGTGCAGGGCACGGACTACGTGGCCGCGCAGCTCCGGCGCATGGGCCTGCAGCCCGCCGGCGACAACGGCACCTTCTTCCAGAACGTGCCGCTGATCTCCCGCGGCCCGCGCGCGGGCGGCACGCTGTCCGTGGACGGCACCGCGCTGGCGGCCACGGACTTCGTGGCCATGCCCACCGTCGGCGGCTTCCTGCTCTTCGGGCCGAGCTTCAATTCCACCGGCGCGCCGGCCGTGTACGGCGGCCGCATCGGCGAGCCGGGCACGATGATCACGCCGGAGCAGGCGGCCGGGAAGTTCATCGTCTTCGCGGCGCCGCTGGGGCAGAACGGGCAGCCGGTGTCGCAGTTCTGGCAGCGCGGCACGCTGGAGCGCTACCACCAGGCGGCCGGCATCGCCATCGCCACGCTGGACCTGACCAGCCGGCCCACCACGGAGTTCTTCCGCAGCACGCAGGTGGAGCTGGACCACGGCGAGGCGCCGGTGCCCGCCGCGCCGGGCGTCATCGTCACCAGCGCCGCGGCGGAGCGGATGATGGGCGCGCCGCTGGCGGGCCTGCAGGTGGGCGCGGCGGGGCGGACGGTGAGCGGCAGCTTCGGCTTCGAGCAGAAGCCGACGGCCTTCCCGGCGCGCAACGTGGTGGCGGTGCTGCCGGGCAGCGACCCCGTGCTGCGCAACCAGTACGTGGCCGTGGGCGCGCACAACGACCACGTGGGCACCTCGGAGAACGCGGTGGACCACGACTCGCTGCACGCCTTCAACCAGGTCTTCCGCCCCGAGGGCGCGGACCAGCAGCCGGACAGCGTGACGCCGGAGAAGACGGCGCAGATGCAGGCCATCCTGCAGGAGCTGCGGCGCCGCCGGCCCACCGCCAGGCGCGACAGCGTCTACAACGGCGCGGACGACGACGCGTCCGGCACCGCGGCGGTGCTGGAGATCGCGCAGTACCTGCAGACGCGCCGGCCCAGGCGCTCGGTGGTCTTCGTGTGGCACACGGCGGAGGAGATGGGCCTGTACGGCTCCGAGTACTTCACCGACCACCCCACCGTGCCGCGCGACAGCATCGTGGCGCAGCTCAACATGGACATGGTGGGCCGCGGCGGCGCCGGCGACGTCAAGAACGGCGGGCCGGGCTACCTGGAGCTGGTGGGCAGCCGGCGCCTGAGCACGCACCTGGGCGACCTGATCGAGGAGGTCAACCGCACGGGCAGCCACGGCTTCACCTTCGACTACACGATGGACGCCGCCGGGCACCCGCAGCAGATCTACTGCCGGTCGGACCACTACAACTATGCGCGCTACGGCATCCCGATCACCTTCTTCACGACGGGCGGCCACTACGACTACCACATGGTGACGGACGAGGCGCAGTACATCGACTTCGAGAAGCTCCACAAGGTGAGCCACTTCGTCGCCTCCGTGGCGGAGGCCATCGCCAACCGTCCCGACCGACTGGCCCTGACCGCCCCCAGGCCGGACCCCCACGGCCAGTGCAGGCAGTAGGGTAGCGACAGGACCACTCCGGGAAGCGGAGCGCCTCCCATCCGGCGGAGGCCCCCTCCCCAAACCCCTCCCCCAACTTCGGGGGAGGGGCTTTTTTCTACCTGGAGCGACCTCGCAGCAGTTCTCTGCGTCCTCTCCGTTCGACCTCCGCGTCCTCTGCGTGAAATGCAGTTCAGCGGTACGCGAACGCGCGCTCGCATTGCGCCCGAGGGTGGACAAAAGCAAGAAAATCCGCTATTTTCCACGGCTGCCGAGCGCATGGGCGGGCTCCCCGGGACTGGGGCGCCCGTCCTTCGCTTTGGCGGCACGGAAACTTCGGAAGCACACAGGGCCCGCGGGCCCGGAGACGGACATATGCCCATTCGCAACATCGCCATCATCGCCCACGTGGACCACGGCAAGACCACGCTCGTGGACCACATGCTGCGCCAGGCGGGCACCTTCCGCGAGAACCAGCAGGTGGCGGAGCGGGTGATGGACAGCAACCCGCTGGAGCGGGAGCGCGGCATCACCATCCTGGCCAAGAACCTGTCCGTCCGCTGGGGGCCCACCAAGATCAACATCGTCGACACGCCGGGCCACAGCGACTTCGGCGGCGAGGTCGAGCGCATCCTGCGCATGGTGGACGGGGTGATCCTGCTGGTGGACGCGGCGGAGGGGCCCATGCCGCAGACCCGCTTCGTGACGCGCAAGGCGCTGGAGTTGGGGCTGCAGCCCATCGTGGTCATCAACAAGATCGACCGCGGCGACGCGGACCCGCACCGCGTGCACGACGAGGTGCTGGAGCTGTTCATGGAGCTGGAGGCGGACGACCACCAGCTCGACTGCCCGTTCCTCTACGCCGTGGGCCGCGAGGGCGTGGCCATGAAGCAGCCGGAGGACGCGCGTAAGGACCTGACGCCGCTGTTCGACGCCATCCTGGCCACCATCCCCGCGCCGCGCGCGGCGGAGGGGCCGTTCCAGATGCTGGTGTCCACCATCGACTACTCGCCGTACCTGGGCCGCCTGGCCATCGGCCGCATCGAGCGCGGCACCGGCCGCGTGGGCGACACCGTGGTCCTGGTGACGCACGGCGACGAGGCGCCCGCCGCCCGCGCCCGCATCAGCAAGCTGTTCACCTTCGACGGCCTGGAGCGCCGCGAGGTGGAGAGCGCCTCGGCGGGCGACATCGTGGCGATGGCGGGGCTGATCGACGTGGAGATCGGCTCCACCGTGTGCGACGCGGAGTTCCCGGAGGCGCTGGAGGGCATCGCGGTGGAGGAGCCCACGGTGTCCGTGGACATCATGCTCAACAACTCGCCCTTCGCCGGGCGGGAGGGCAAGTACGTCACCAGCCGCCAGGTGCGCGACCGGCTGTTCAAGGAGCTGGAGAGCAACGTGGCGCTGCGCGTGGAGGAGACGGACAGCCCCGACACGCTCACGGTCAGCGGCCGCGGCGAGCTGCACCTGGGCATCCTGATGGAGACCATGCGCCGCGAGGGCTACGAGTTCGCCGTCAGCCGCCCGCGCGTGATCCTCAAGAAGGCGCCGGACGGCCGGCTGATGGAGCCGTACGAGGAGGTGACCATCGACCTGCCCGAGAGCCAGATGGGCCCGGTCATCGAGAAGATGGGCCAGCGCCGCGCGGAGATGCTGGAGATGAAGAACCCGGGCGGCGGGCTGGTCCGCCTGGTGTACAAGGCGCCGGCGCGGAGCCTGTTCGGCTACCGCAGCGAGTTCCTGACGGACACGCGCGGCGAGGGCACGCTGCACCACCGCTTCCTGGAGTACGGCCCGTACGTGGGCCCCATGAACACCCGCAGCCGCGGCGTGCTGGTGAGCATGATGAACGGCGAGGCGGTCGCCTTCTCGCTGGGCAACCTGCAGGAGCGCTCGACCTTCTTCATCGAGCCCGGCGTCGCGGTGTACGAGGGGATGATCGTGGGCGAGAACAGCCGCCCGGGCGACATGGAGGTCAACGTCACCAAGGGCAAGAAGCTCACGAACATGCGGGCCAGCGGCAGCGACGACAACATCCTGCTGGAGCCGCCGCGGGTGATGACGCTGGAGGACGCGATGGGCTACATCGCCGACGACGAGCTGATCGAGGTGACGCCCAAGTCCCTGCGCCTGCGCAAGCGCCTCCTGAGCGCCAACGACCGCAAGAAGGCCTCGCGCGCCGCCAGCGCGTGAAAAGAAGTACGAAGTACTAAGTACGAAGTACGAAGTAACGGGGGAGGTACCGATCACCGGTGCCTCCCCCGCTTTTTTTATCGCACTCTCGCACTCTCGCACTCTCGCACTTTCGCACTTTCGCACTTTCGCACTTCGTACTCCGTACTCCGTACTCCGTACTCCGTACTTCAGTCACTTCAGTCACTTCCGTTTCCGCGTCAGCCGCCGCCACATCGCGCGCAGCCGGCGCATCATCCCCTGGTTCTGCTGGTGGATCACGCGGACGTCGTCCAGCACCTGGCCCACCAGCCGCTGCTGCACCTGGAGCTGCTCGGCCAGCCCGCGGCCGCGGCAGGTCCACAGCGGCTCGCCGTCCGTGGGGTCCGTGCGCGCGCGCTGCTCCGCCACCCAGCGCGTCTGCTCCTGCACCAGCGCCACCCCGTCCGCGATGCGCCGCATCTGGTCGCGCCCGGCGGAGAGCATCTCCACCGCCTTCTCCAGCCGGCGCCGGTCCTCCGGGCGAAAGCCGCCGGGCGCGGCGGCGGCCGCCTCCGCCTCCGCCACGTGGCGCGTCATCGGCTTCTCGCACAGCACGT
>DASTLD010000084.1:0-2341 GCA_035715345.1 Longimicrobium sp. | reverse complement strand
GCCGCCGGCGGCGCCCTGCGCGGAGAGGGGCCGCATCCCACCCGGGCTGCGGCCCCTCGCTCGTTCCGTCCGGCGCGGGCGGCTACTCGCCGCCGCCCATCACCTTCTCCACGTACCCGTTGTTGGGGTCGCCACCGCGCTCGAGCACGCGGTCCACGGTGCCCGAGCCGCGGTTGTAGGCCAGCAGCGCCAGCTCCAGGTCGCCCTTGTAGCGCGTGCGCAGCTCGTTCAGGTAGCGGAAGCCGATGCGCAGGTTGGTGCGCGAGTCGCGCAGGTCCGCTTCCGTCGCGCCCTTCTTGAACCAGCGGGCGGTCGGCACCATGAGCTGCGTCAGGCCGATGGCCCCCACGCGGCTGGTCGCGCGGTCCTTGAACTCGCTCTCCGTCCGCACCAGCCCGAACGCGATCTTCGGGTCGATGCCGTTGTCCACGGCGGCCGTGTAGATCTCGCGCGCCAGCTGGTCGGACAGCTTGTACCCCTTGCGGCGGTACTGGTTGGCCAGGGCGATGGCATCGCCCGAAGGCGCGGGGGCCTGGGCCAGCCTGGGCGGGGCCTGCACCACCACCGGGCGCACGCGCAGCGTCATGCCGTCGCGGACGGCGGTCTGCACGCGGCTGGAGGCGCGCGGCTTGTCGTTCTCCTGCGGGCCCGCGGCGAACAGCGCGGCGCCCTGGATGACGCCCGTGGCCAGCAGCAGCGCCTGCACCGGCCGCGACCGAAGAATGGAACGAGCGTCATTGCGGACCGGTGCACCGCTCACGCGGTCCAGACGCGTCCACCGGCTCTCGTTGTTCTTCACAGTAGATGTCTCCTGTCTTTCACACGCAAGGCGCGGCGGACTTTGCTCCACCGCGCCTCTCCGTGTACGGCATCCAACACGGATGTAGTCTAACCCTCGTATATAGCTGTGTCAATTGAAGATACGCAATTGTTAGCGATAGATGCGCGGAAACCCGCATGGCTGCTGGGATTTCACTGCGAACGTGGATGTTGGGCACGCGAGTGATTCGAGGCGACAGGGGAACGAATGTATACGGAACCTTTCCCACATGTCCACATGGAGGGTCATTGCGGGCGTCCGCCTCGTGATGCCGGCGCACGGCAAAGCTGACGGAGTGGGCGGTGTCAACGGCGTAACCCAGCCAACAGCATTGCGTTAGCGGCGAATCGGCATCATTTTGCGACGGAAGCCGACCGCCCCGCATCACTCCCTCATCATCCCCCCGGCCCCGGAGAACGACCGTGAAGATCATCAATCATCGCCTGCATCATGACGACGGCACGCCGGTGGATTTCGTGAAGACGCCCAACGTGGGCGGGCCGCTCAGCGCCACCTGGCTGGTGATGCACTACACGGCCGGCAGCAGCGCGCGCGAGTCCATCTCCTGGCTGGCCAAGCCCGCCGCCAAGGCCTCCGCGCACCTAGTGGTCGCGCGCGACGGCGCCATCACCCAGATGGTGGACTTCAACCGGGTGGCCTGGCACGCGGGCAAGAGCACGTGGAAGGGCGTGGTGGGGCTCAACAGCCGGTCCATCGGCATCGAGCTGGACAACGCGGGGCGGCTGGCCAGGAAGGAGGGCGCGTGGACGGCGTTCGGGCGCAAGGTGCCGGACGGGGAGGTGCTGGAGGCCAAGCACAAGAACGAGAGCACGCAGTCGGGGTGGGCGCGCTACCCGCAGCGGCAGCTCGACGTGGCGCTGGAGGTGGCGCGGCTGCTGGTGGAGACGTACGGGCTCAAGGACGTGATCGGGCACGACGACATCTCGCCCGGCCGCAAGCAGGACCCCGGACCCGCGTTCCCCATAGAGAGCTTCCGCGCCGCCGCGATGGACACCGGCCCGCAGCCCGAGCAGCCGCCGAGGGTGGACGTCATCCCGCCCGCCGGCGCGGCGGCCGCCCCCGCGCCGGTGTGTTTCCGCGTGACCACGGGCCTGAACGTGCGGAGCCGGCCGTCGAAGGAGTCGGAGAAGGTGGCCGGCAGCCCGCTGCCCGCGGGTACGCTCCTCCTCTGCTTCGAGGACTCGGGCGATTGGAAGCGCATCACCACCCGCGAGCCCGTGAACGGCGCCGCCATCTCCGGCTGGGTAGCCGCCAAGTACCTGGAGCGGGTGTAGGGCGAGGTGTCCTGCCCGCCAGGCATCGCCGCAGGGCTGCCTGGCGGTTGAAACCGCGGCAACGAAAACGTGAAGTCCGCCTGCGCGGACTGAACGGGGGAGTGCCGCGTGAGGGGCGCAGAACGGCGCATGTCCATGGTAGAGACGCCCCGCCGGGGCGTCTCTACAGGGCGCGGCAGGCGCACGGGAGGCACATCGCGATAGAAAAAAAGCCCCTCCCCCGAAG
>DASTLD010000083.1:0-8513 GCA_035715345.1 Longimicrobium sp. | reverse complement strand
TGTACTGGCCCTATGCGACTGCACGGCCGCGCAGCTGGTCTCGGCCGCGCTCGCCGCCGGCGCGAGCGGGGTGGTGTGCCGGGAGGCTTCGCCCGGCGAGCTGGTCCAGGCGGTCCGCGTCGTGGCGGCGGGCAACGTGTGCCTGCCGGCGGGGGTGACCCGTGACCTGGCGCGCACCAGGCTCCGCCGCGCGGCGGCGGCCGCGTCCGGCCCCTTGAGCGCACTGAGCGCGCGCGAACGCGAGGTCCTGGCGCTCACGGCCCAGGGCTACAGCTCCCGCGAGATCGGCGAGTCGCTGCGGCTGAGCCACAAGACCGTCGAGACGTACCGGCACCGGCTGATGGACAAGCTGGAGATCCATCACCGCAGCGACCTGGTCCGCGCCGCGGTCAGGGGAGGCTTGCTCGACGCGCCGGCGTGAGCGCCGACCGGGGTCGCCTCACGGGCGTCGGCGCGCGAGGAGGTGCGTCTCGCGGACGGGCCGGCGGAGGAGATCGTCGCGCGCCCGGAAGAGGCTTGCGCGGACCTGCTGGTGATGGCCACGCACGGCTACGGCGCAATCCCGAGGGCGCTGCCGGGCGGCCGCTGCGCTCCCGGCCCCGTGCTGCTGGTGCCGCCACGGCTGTGGAGGCAAGCGCCCGAGTGAGGATGTGAGAACCCGGACCCCGGAGGGACCCATGGATACGCTGATCCGCCCCACCTTCCGCGAGATGTCGCGCGAGGAGTGCGAGGACCTGCTGGCCCGCCACCACGTCGGACGGCTGGCCTACGCGCGAGGCCGCGACCTGGAGATCGAGCCGCTGCACTACGTCTACCACGACGGCTGGCTCTACGGCCGCACCTCGCCCGGCACCAAGCTGGAGACCACGGGGCCCGACTGGTGGCCGGTCGCCTTCGAAGTGGACGAGATCGAGGCGATGTTCCGCTGGAAGAGCGTCGTGCTCCACGGCGGCTTCTACCCGCTGGACCGGGAGGGCGCCGCCTGGGAGCAGCGAGAGTGGAGCCGCGGCGTGGACCTGCTGCGGCAGCTCATCCCCGGGACCTTCACGGACGAGGACCCGGTCCCGCACCGCACCGTGCTCTTCCGCATCTCGGTGCAGGAGGTGGCGGGGCGGCAGGCGCTGCCCTGGCCGGAGGAAGGCGGGACAGAATGAGCCAGAGCGCGCCCGCCGCGTGGCTGGACGCGCACGAGCCGCCGCCCGGCGTGGACATGCTGCGGCACTACCTGCGCGACCTGGTCTACGGCGCCAGCGACGGCATCGTGACCACCTTCGCGGTGGTGGCGGGCGTCGCGGGCGCCGCGCTGCCGGCGCGCACGGTGCTCATCCTGGGCATCGCCAACCTGCTGGCGGACGGGTTCTCCATGGCCGCCGGGAACTACCTCTCCATCCGCTCGGACGAGGCGGTGCGCGCCTTCCGCGGCGAGGCCGTGGCCGAGCCGTTCCCCCAGCGCCACGGCCTCGCGACCTTCGCCGCGTTCTGCGTGGCGGGCATGGTGCCGCTGCTGCCGTACCTGCTGGCCCCCGTGCCCCAGCGCTTCCCGCTGGCCGTCGCGGCCACGCTGGTGGCGATGTTCGCCGTCGGCGCGCTGCGCTCCTCGATCACCCTGCTGCGGTGGTGGAAGGCCGGGCTGGAGATGCTGGCCCTCGGCTCCGCCGCGGCCGTGGTGGCCTACGCCGCGGGATGGCTGCTCGCGGGCATCGCCTGAGCGGCACGGCCGCGCCGCGGCGATGACCTCGCCCCCATCCCCCGATCCCCCGCTGGCGGCCACCGTCAGCCGCGCCGGGCTCTGGCTGGGCCCGGCGCTCTTCGCGCTGCTGCTGGTCCTTCCCCCGCCGGGCGGACTCGAGCCGGAGGCCTGGCGGGTGGCGGCGGTGGGGGGGCTCATGGCGCTGTGGTGGGTCACGGAGGCCGCCCCGCTGGCCGTCACCGCGCTGCTGCCGCTGCTGCTCTTCCCGCTGCTGGGGGTGCGCGGCGTGGAAGCGGCCGCGGCGCCGTTCGCGGACCCGGTCGTCTTCCTCTTCATGGGCGGCTTCATGCTCGCCCTGGCCATGCAGCGCTGGGGGCTGCACACGCGCATCGCCCTCACCATCCTGCGCTTCACCGGCACGCGCCCGGCCGGCATCGTCGGCGGCTTCATGCTGGCGACGGCGTTCATCAGCCTGTGGGTCAACAACACGGCCACGGTGCTGATGATGCTGCCCATCGCCCTGTCCGTGGTGGAGGTGGCGGAGCGGTGCCACGCGGACGAGCCTCGCCTGCCGCCCGCGCTGCTGCTCGGGTTGGTCTACGCGGCCGCGATCGGGGGACTGGGGACGCTGATCGGCACGCCGCCCAACGCGCTCCTGGCCGGCTTCCTGGGCGACGCGTACGGCGTGGAGATCGGCTTCCTGCGCTGGATGCTGGTCGGCGTGCCGCTGGTCGTGGTGCTCCTCCCCCTCTCCTGGCTCCTGCTCACCCGCGTGCTCCTCCCGCTGGGGCGGACGCCGATCACGACCGGTGCCGGGCTGCTGGACGAGCAGGCGCGCGCGCTGGGCCGCATCACCCGGCCGGAGGTGATCGTGGCCGCGGTGTTCCTGCTGACGGACGCGCTGTGGATCGCCCGGCCCTGGACCGGGCGGGCGCTGCCGGGGCTCACGGACGCCGGCATCGCACTGGGCGGCGCCGTGCTGCTCTTCATCCTCCCCGCCCACCGCGGCAGTCCGGAGCGCGTGCTGGACTGGCCCACCGCGAGCCGGCTGCCGTGGGAGGTGCTGCTGCTGTTCGGCGGCGGGTTGAGCCTGGCGGACGCCATCGCGGACAGCGGCCTGGCCGCGGCGATGGGCCGGGGGATGGAAGGGCTGGGCGCGCTGCCGCCGCTGGCGATCGCGGTCGCCGTCGCGGCGCTGCTCGTCGCGCTCAGCGAGGTGGCGAGCAACACCGCCGCGGCCGTCACCTTTCTGCCCGTGATCGCCTCGCTGGCCGTCGCCATCGGGCAGGGGCCGGTGGGGCTGGCCGTGGTGGCCACGCTGGCGGCCAGCGGCGGCTTCGTCCTCCCCGTCGCATCCCCCCCGAATGCGATCGTCTACGGCACGGGGCGCGTGACCATGGCGCAGATGGTCCGCGGCGGCCTGGTGATGGACGCGCTCTTCGCCCTCGTCCTGCCGCCGCTGGCGTGGGTGCTGGTGCGTCTGGCCTTCCCCGGCTGAAGCTCGCGGGCGCCTCCCCACGCGCGGTCCGGTGTCGTCCCTACATCCGCGCCCGCGCCAGCGGAGTAGCGTACGGGAGGCATCCCTCTCCACGCTCACCCCCAGCCGGGAAGGCGACCATGTCCACTCCAGTCCGCAACATCGTGGTCGGTGTGGCGCCCGCGGCGGGCGAGCACCCCGCGCTCGACGCCGCGCTGCAGCTCGCCGCTGCCGTCGGCGCCACCCTGCACGTGGTGCGCGCGTACGAGCCGTTCACCGCGCTGGGTGCCCCGCTGACCCCGGAATACGCCGCGGCGCTGGTACAGGCCAGCTCGCCGGAGGCCATGCGCGCGCTGCTGGAGGAGGACGTGCGCGCCCGCACGGACTACGCGCCGCTGGAGCTCTGCGCCGCGGCGGGCTCCGCCGAGGCCGTGCTGGCGGACTACGCGGAGCGGGTGCGGGCGGAGCTGCTGGTGGTGGGCGCGCGCCGGCACGGACCCGTCGGGCGGGCGCTGCTGGGCGGCACGGCGAAGGCGCTGATCCGCGAGGCCGAGGTGCCGGTGCTGGTGGTGCACGAGCCCTTCCGGCACCCGCTTCGGCGCGTGCTGCTGAGCACGGACCTGTCGGACCTGAGCGCCCTGGTGCACGAAAGGGCGCTGGACCTGGTGGAGCAGCTCTTCCCGGGCGCGGAGCCGCAGGTGGCCTCCGTGCTGGTGATCGGCGCCGCCCCCGCGCTCCCCGCGCCGCTGCAGGGCGACGTGCTGGGCGTGGCGGACCAGGAGCTGACGCGCTGGCTGCGCAGCCGCCGCCCGCGCCCCTATCGCCTGGTGGGGCGCGTGCGGAAGGGAGAGGCCCGCGGCCGCATCGTGGCCGAGGCGCGGGAGAGCAGGACGGACCTGCTGGTCCTGGGCACGCACGCGCGCCGCGGGGTCCGCCGCCTGCTCGCGGGCAGCGTGGCCGCGGGCGTGGTGGCGGCCGCGCAGTGCAACGTGCTCGTCATCCCCGCCCTGCGCCCCCTGCGCCACCCGTCGGACCGCCCCGTCCGCGCACGGCGCGCGCCGGAGCCGGCGGCGGGCTGAAGGCGGGGGCCCGCGGGCCGGGCCCGGTGACCGCGAGCAGCGGGATGGGCAACCCAGGATGGGAGCGCAACGTGGACATCACCTTCCTTGGAGCGGCGGGGACCGTCACCGGGTCGAAGTACCTGGTGCGGGCGGAGCGGGGCAGCCTGCTGGTGGACTGCGGGCTGTTCCAGGGGCTGAAGCAGCTCCGGCTGCGCAACCGCGAGCCGTTCCCGGACGCCGCGGGGATCGGGGCGGTGGTGCTGACGCACGCCCACCTGGACCACAGCGGCTACCTGCCGGCGCTGGTGCGCCAGGGGTTCCGCGGCCCCGTCTTCTGCACGCCCGCGACGGCCGAGCTGGCCGCCGTCCTGCTGCGCGACAGCGCGCACCTGCAGGAGGAGGACGCCGACTTCGCCAACCGGCACGGGCACTCGAAGCACCACCCCGCGCTCCCGCTGTACGGGGCGCTGGACGCGGAGCGCGCCATCGAGCTGCTGCGCCCCGTCCCCATGAAGGTGGAGACGGATGCCGGCGGCGGGGTCTCGTTCCGCTTCGTTCCCGCGGGCCACCTCCCCGGCGCCGCCTCCGTGTGGCTGCGCGCGGACGGCGCCACGCTGGCCTTCTCCGGCGACCTGGGCCGCGCCGCCGATCCCACCCTGCCGCCGCCGGAGAGCGACGGCCCCGCCGACTGGCTGGTCGTGGAATCCACCTACGGCGACCGGCTGCACCCCGCCGCCGACCCGGAGGACGAGCTGGCGGAGGTGGTCCAGCGGACGGCCTCGCGCGGCGGGGTGGTGCTGATCCCGGCCTTCGCGGTGGGGCGTGCGCACGCCGTGCTCTATCACCTGTACCGGCTGCGCCAGGCGGGCCGCATCCCCGACATCCCCGTCTACCTGGACAGTCCCATGGCCGCCGAGGCCATGCGCGTCCTGGCACGCCACCCGGAATCGCTGCGCCTGCCCGCGCCGGAGGCGCGCGCGGTGAGCGGCTTCGCGCGGATCGTGGCGAGCGTGGAGGAGTCGAAGCGGGTGGACCGGATGCGGGTGCCGCGCATCGTGGTCTCCGCCAGCGGCATGGCGACGGGCGGGCGGGTGCTGCACCACCTGAAGGTGCTCGCGCCGGAGCCCGCCAACACGGTCCTCTTCTCCGGCTACCAGGCCGTGGGCACGCGCGGCGCGCAGATGGTGGCGGGCGCGCGCGAGATCAAGGTCCACGGGGGTTACGTGCCGGTGCGCGCGGAGGTGCGGACGATCGACTCGCTGAGCGCCCACGCGGACTGGCGTGAGATCATGGCCTGGCTCTCCGCGCTCCCGTCGCCGCCGCGGCACACCTTCATCACCCACGGCGAGCCGGCGGCCGCGGACCACCTGCGCCTGAAGATCGAGGAGCAGCTGGGGTGGAGCTGCTCGGTTCCCGAGCACCGGCAGCGCGTGCCGCTCTCCCCGGCCCGGGTCCCCCCGCCGTCCCCGGAGCCCGCCACCGCGGCGGCCGGAGTGCCTGCCTGAAAGCGGTCCCTCCTTCCGTTCCGCGTGCCGTCCCGCCCCCGTGGCGTGGGACGATCGCCTGCCGTGCCTCTTCCGTCACCGGCGCATCCCGATACCCGACTCCGGCCGCGGCCCCCGCCCTACGCCGCGCCGGAGCGTGCGGATGCATCATCCCTTCGTGGTGAGTGAGTGCGCGGTGCACGTCCACCCGAGGAGGAGACCATGCAGGATACGCTGAGCCCGGCCGAGGAGCCGGCGGGCGCGCAGGACCCCGAGGCCGCCCGGATCCGGCGCCGCGTGCACCAGAAGGCGGACCTGTTCCGGCACCTGGTGGCGTTCGTGGTCGTCGGCGCCGCCGTGGCCGGCCTCGACCTGCTCACGTCGCCGGGGACGACCTGGTTCATCTGGCCGATGGGCGTCTGGGCCATCGGGCTCGTGCTGCACGCCGCCGACGTGTACGTGATGGGCGCGGACGCCGGGATGGAGGAGCGGATGGTGGAGCGCGAGATGGAGCGCCACCGCCACGCACACGGCTGATCCCACGGGCCGAACGGGGGCCCGCGCATCCGTGAGACGGGGCGGGGGCGGGCAGGACACCGGCGGTCCGCCCGGCCGACGGCCGGCCCTGCGAGGCTATGCCGGGTCGGCCGCGGGGAGTACCACGACCGCGAGCCACAAGTCCTCGACGGCGTCCACCACGCGGAGGAACTGGTCCACGCCCACCGGCTTGGTGACGAAGCAGTCGGCGTCGAGCTCGTACACGTGCCCGAGCTCACGCTCCGCCTCGGTGGCGGTCACGACCACGACGGGGATGGTGCGCAGGGCGGCGTCGGCCCGCACCTCCTGCAACACCTCGCGCCCGTTCTTCCCGGGCAGGTCCAGGTCCAGCAGGATCACGTCGGGACGCGGCGCGCCGGCGTAGACGCCCTGGCGGCGCAGGAAAGCCATCGCCTGGACACCGTCCGCCACGACCGACAGCGAGTTGCACACCCTGCCCTCTTTCAGCGCCTCGCGCGTGAGCCGCACATCCCCGGGGTTGTCCTCCACCAGCAGCACCTCGATGGGCGACGCGCATGGGACCGGGTCCATGGTCGCTCCCTGACACCACCGCGTTGAGGGTGAACGTGGCTCCTCACCGGGCGCGGCGCTCCGTCCGAATCGGAAGGGCGCGAAAGGGGCTATTCTGGTCACGCGAGCGGGTGGGGGCCGCGCGCCCCGCGTCCGCCGGCGCGGTGGCTCGCCGCGCGGACGGGGGACTGGACACAATATGCCCGGAGAGGTGCAGAAAGTCACGGAGTTCGTGCCGCCGCCCCCGCGCGCCGGCCATCGGCGCGGCGGAGAGGGAGGTTCGCCTGGCATGGTTTCCCCTTCCGCGGCGAGTCGCGCCTCCCCACCGCCATGACTGCCCCTGCCCGACGCCGCCGCGGCCCGTCCGGATCCACCTTTCCACGTTGGGGAAGGCAGCGGCTCCGAGAGCCGCCCGGGCAGCCTTTCCCTCGTCCCGGCGCCAAGGAGGGAGCAATGAACGCGCGCGACCTGATGACCCCCGACCCGGCCGTCGTCACGCCCGGAGACACCGTGCGCCGGGCCGCCGAGGTCATGCGCGACCAGGGCGTGGGCCTGGTGCCCGTGGTGGACGGCTCCGGCCGGATGCACCTGCGGGGCGTGATCACCGACCGGGACGTGGCCGTCCGCTGCACCGCCGCGGGCCACGGGCCGGGCGGCCTGGTCGGCATGTACATGACCACGCAGCCGCTCCACACCGTCGCACCCGGCGCGGACGTCCACGAGGTGATGCAGGCGATGAAGGACGACCGCGTGCGGCGGGTGCTGGTGACCGAGGGCGGACGCCTGGTCGGGATCATCGCGCAGGCCGACCTGGCCCGCCGCGAGGGGCCCATGGAGCCCGTCGAGGTGGAGCGGGTGCTGGAGCGGATCTCCGAGCCGGCGAACGCGCTGGTGCATGCCTGACGGGCCCGGAGAGATCGCGAGGACGAACTCTTTCCGAGAGGGAGACACCATGAAAACCCCGAGCGAGCTGCAGCGCGACGTGATGGACGAGCTGGAGTTCGACCCCCGGTTCGACGCGTCGGGGATCGGCGTGGCCGTCTCCGACGGCGGGGTCGTGACCCTGACCGGGCACGTGGAGAGCTACGCCGCCAAGGTGGCCACCGAGAACGCGGTCAAGCGCGTCAAGGGCGTGAAGGGCGTGGCCAACGACCTGTCCGTGCGGCTGTGGGCCGGCACCGAGCGCGACGACACCGACATCGCACACGCGGCGGTGAACGCGCTCGCGTGGAACACCTGGCTGCCCAGGGACGCCGTGACGGTGACCGTCAAGAACGGCTGGGTGACGCTGGAGGGCTCGCTGGACTGGCAGTACCAGCGCGAGGACGCCCGCGCGACGGTGGCGCACCTGACCGGCGTGAAGGGCGTGACCAACCTCACGACCGTGAAGGCGACGGTGGCGCCCGCGGCGGTGGAGAACAGCGTGAAGTCCGCGTTCCAGCGCTCCGCCAGCATCGACGCGAACCACGTGCACGTGGAGACCATCGGCGGCCGCGTGATCCTGCGCGGCAAGGTGCGCTCGTGGGTCGAGCGGGACGACGCCGAGCGCGCCGCATGGTCCGTGGCCGGCGTGACGCAGGTCGACAACGACCTGTCGATCGGCGTGACGGAGTACGCGGGCATCTGAGCGCGCGCCTTGCCCCCCGCTGCGGCGGGGGGCCAGCGCAGCGTGCCGCTGCCTGCCGGGCGGCCGGGCCGGCTGGGTCCGGCCGCCCGCTTGCGTGCCCGGGTCC
>DASTLD010000082.1:0-4852 GCA_035715345.1 Longimicrobium sp. | reverse complement strand
TCAGGTCTCCCCCTCTCCGCGCGCCGCGTGCACGATCGCATGAGGCACGCCCAGGCGTCGGTGCGGCGCGGGGGGCGGGCCGGGGGGTGGGGCCTCCCCGGTAGAACGCCGCCCCGCTCGCAGACCGGCTCCCCTCCTCGCCCGCTCCGCGGGGGAGGAGGGGCGGGGGGGAGGAGGGGGCCCTACCGCAGGAACGGGTGCTCGACGCTGAGATAGAAGAACACCTGCCGCTGCCCCTTGCTCGGGCCCAGGCCGATGGGGACGGCGATGCCGGGGACGACCTGGATCTCGCCCGGCAGGTCGAAGGCGGCGCGGGCGCCGGGGGACACCAAGAAGCTCTCCACGTGCGCGGGACCGTCCGCCAGCCCCGTCTCCTGGCGCGTCCAGACGGCCTCCAGCAGCAGGTTGAAACGCGGGTGCACCAGCGCCACCACGCTCTGCCCCAGGTTGAAGTCCGTCCCCGCCGCGCGCTCGAACCCCGGGTCCGACGCGGAGCTGTAGCGCGTGACGCCGAGGTTCGTGTGCGTCACCAGCCCCGGCGCCACGTCGATGCTGACGGGCAGCGCCACCTGGATGCCGTTGCGCCCGCCGCCCAGCTCCCGCAGCTCGTCGCCCGTGGGGAAGATCAGGCTCACCCGCGGCGCGATGGCGGTGCGCAGCTGCTCCAGCCCGGGAACCTGGTAGCGCCAGTGGAGCGCCGCGTCGCCCAGGCCCGTGGCATCGCCCACCTGGTTGACCGGCAGGGTGATGCTGAGCTGGTGCGCCCCGAACACCGGCCACTCCTGCGTGAACCCGAATGCCCAGTCCCGCTCGGCGAACGTCCACGTGCCGACGTGCTGGACCACCCCCTCCTCCTGGTTGTACGCCTCCTCCACCAGGAAGCTGTTGTCGCGGATCGGCGGCGGCCCCTTCTGCGCCGCGGCCGGCGCGGCGAGCAGCAGGAGCAGGACGGGCCCACAGGCGCGGGAGCGGGACATCGGTCTCTGACGGCAGGAGGAGAGTTTTAAATCGCTTTAAAATACGATAGCGGGAACAATCGTCCTGTCAAGGTTCACGGTGTATCCGCGGCTGCTGTGCGGACAGACAAGGCGCAGGCGCCGATGCAGTTCTCGCGCTGATCGGACTCACGCAGAGACGCAGAGGACGCAGAGAACCGCCGGAGCGCGGTAGAAAAGAGCCCCTCCCCCGAAGTTGGGGGAGGGGCAGCGAGGAACGAGCGGGGAGGGGGCCTCCGCCCTCTGGAGGCAGCAGGCCCCCTGGGCAGGGACTCGCTCCTAGAACAGCGTGATGCCCAGCAGCACCTGGTCGCGCTCCAGGTCGCCGCCCTGCGACTCGGCGGCGGACTCGCTGACGCGGCGGTACTGCGCGTCGATGCCGATCAGCGGGTTGACCTGCAGCCGCGCGCCGATCTGCCAGCCGAGCTGCGTACGGCTGTCCTCGAAGCTGGGGTCGGCGTCGTCCAGCTCGTCCACCGTGTAGCGGCCCAGGCCGGCGTGGATGCCGGCGTACGGCGTCACCGGCAGGAGGGGCAGGTCCAGGAAGTAGTTGGCCTCCGCCAGGATGCCGAAGCTGGTGGACTCGCGCTCGAACTCGGTGGCCTTGCCCGTGGCGTAGCCGCTCACGCCGATGCCGATGCTGCCCAGCTTGAGCTCCGCGCCCAGGCTGAAGCCGTCCGCGGCGGGCGTCTGCTCCTCGTTCTCCAGGTCGGACGCGTTGAACAGGTAGTGGCCCTTGAGGGCAAAGCCGGACTGCGCGCCGGCCTGCCCGGCGCCGGCCGCCAGCAGCAGCGCGGCCAGCAGGGGAATCGTCTTCCGCATCACCGTCTCCTCACCATCGGGTTTTCTCGATACGCCGCGCGGGCGGAACGCCGCCCGCGCCACGGAGTGGGGACGTGTATCCCGCTGCCCCGCAAAGAGTTCCCGATGCCGCTCAGCTCCGCACGTCCAGCAGCTCCACGTCGAACACCAGCGTGGAGTTGGCGGGGATCACGTTCCCCATGGCGCGCGAGCCGTACCCCAGCTCGGGGGGGATGACCAGGTGCCGCTTGCCGCCCACCTTCATCCCCTGCACGCCCTCGTCCCAGCCGCGGATGACGCGCCCGGCGCCCAGGTCGAAGACGAAGGCCTGGCCGCGGTCGTGGCTGCTGTCGAACTTGCTGCCGTTCTCCAGCGTGCCGGTGTAGTGCACGGCCACGCGGTTGCCGGCGCGCGCCTCGGCGCCCGTCCCGACCACGTCGTCGCGGTACTGCAGGCCGGAGGGCGTGGTCGTCATCGTCTCGTCCGCCATCGTCTGTCCTTTCGTGGATCGGGAAGGTGCCGGAAGCCGCTTCCGGCGCGGGGGGCAGGATAGCGCTTCGGGAGGGCGATGCACAGAGGCCGTCACCCACCGTGTTGGTCCCTTGCCCCCGGGGACGGAGAGGCGGCGTTCTACCGCGGGCGGCCCCACCCCCCGGCCCCCTCCCCCCGCGCCGCACCTCCGCCTGCGCGGGTTCGCCCGCACCGGTGCCCGCGGCGCGCGGAGAGGGGGAGACCCGAACTACGCAGCGGCTGGAGTCGCGCGCAGGGCCCACAACCCTCCCCCAGACTTGGGGGAGGGTGGACGAGTAATGCGAGTCCGGGTGGGGGCGCCCGCCCACGCGCAGCCCTCCGCTCCCGAACACGACCCCTATCCTTTTCTCCCGCTGTTCTCTGCGTTCTCCGCGGCTCCGCGTGAGACCCATCGGTGGGGCGCGTGCGATTGACCACGGCATCCACGCGCGGCTACTCTGATCGCGATTTCCCGCGCCACCACTGCCCCCAGCCCGCGCCCATGAAACGCATCGTCCGTATCGCGCTCGCCTGCGCCGTCTGCGCGCTGCCGTCCATCGCACGCGCGCAGGCATACCCGGCCGCGCAACGCGCCCGCGACTCCGTGGAGGCGCTGGCCGCCTTCCGCTCCAACATCGCCAGCATCCACCGCCGCGACCGCGCCGCCTACCTGACGCACTACCTGCAGAGCGAGCGGCTGGTGCGCGTCGGCCCCGGCGGCGCGCAGTACGGCTACGCGGGGCTCGCGGCGGGCAACCCGGACTCGTGGCCGGACACGCTGGTGGCCACGCACTTCGAGGTCACGCCGCTGGCGCCGGGCGTGGCCTACGGCGTCTACCGCTACCGCGTGGTGCAGGGCGGCAGCCAGCGCGGCGTCTCCGAGCGCGTGCTCGTCAGGCAGCCGGACGGGAGCTGGAAGGTGGCCGTCAGCACCGCCTTCGGCTCCCCCGGCGACGTGCCGGTGCCCGCGGTGGCGCTGGTGGGCGCGACGATCATCGACGGCACCGGCGGGGCCCCGCTGCGCGACGCCACCGTCGTCATGCGCGGGGGCAGGATCGAATGCGTCGGGCGATGCACGGTCGCCGCGGACGTCCACGCCATCGACGCGCGCGGCAAGTTCGTCATCCCCGGGCTGGTGGACGCGCACGTGCACTACTCGCAGACGGGGTGGGCGGACGGGCGCCCGGACGCGATGGACCTGCGCGCGCGCTTTCCCTACGACAGCATCGTCGGCGTGCTGGAGGCGCACCCGGAGCGCTTCTTCCGCAGCTACCTGTGCTCCGGGGTGACCGCGACCTTCGACGTGGGCGGCTACCCCTGGACCTGGGCCCTGCGCCAGCGCGCGGAGGCCAGCAACGCGGCGCCGCACGTGGCCGCCGCCGGTCCGCTGCTCTCCGCCGTCGACCACTGGGTCAACACGCCCGCCATGCGGCAGTTCGTGTTCATGGGCAGCGACTCCGCCACCCGCGCGGGCGCGAAGATGATCGCCCGCTACGACAGCGACGCCGTGAAGGTGTGGTACCTGGCGGAGCCGTCGTGGCCGGACACCGCGGGGTGGAAGCAGCGCCTGCGCATCGCCGGCGAGGAGGCGCGCGCGGCGGGCATCCCCCTGATCGTGCACGCCACCGACCTGTGGCAGGCCAAGGACGCCCTGCGCGCGGGGGCGAAGCTGCTGGTGCACTCGGTGGACGACGCGCCGATCGACGACGAGTTCATCCAGCTCGCGAAAGCCGCGGGCACAGTCTACACGCCCACGCTGACGGTCTTCGACGGCTACATGCAGCTGTACTCGGGAGATTTCGTGGACTCGGGGCTGGCGATGCAGTGCGTGGACCCGGACACGCGCCGCAAGGCGTTCCTGACGGACTCGCTCCCGGCGCAGCGCATTCCCGACGCGGCGCGGCAGCGGATGGCCGCGCGGTACGAGACCATGCTGGCCAACCTGCGCCGCGTGCACGCCGCCGGCATCCCCGTCGCGATGGGGACGGACGCGGGCAACCCGCTGACGCTGCACGGCGTGTCCGTGGTCAAGGAGATGGGGGCGATGAACGAGGCCGGCATGTCCGCGATGGACGTGCTGGTCGCCTCCACGCGCACCGCCGCGCGGGCGATGGGGCGCGAGGACATCGGCACGCTGGAGGTGGGGAAGCTGGCGGACCTGGTGGTGCTCAACGGCGACCCGCTGGCGGACATCCGCAACATCCGCACGGTGCTCCTCGTGGCCCGCGGCGGCGAGGTGTGGACGCGCGAGGAGCTGGAGTACAGGTAGGGCTTTGCCCTGCATGGCGGCAGGCGCGACGTCGTCGCGTGGGCCCTCACCCTGCGTGGCACCGCGGCGCGCGACGTTCGTCGCGTCCTCGGTGCCACGCTGTCCCTCTCCCGCAAACTGCGCGGGAGAGGGCGAAGGGCGGTGCGCATTGCGACCTGCCGTGGGCCGTCAGGCCCGGTAGATGTTGGGTCTCAGCAGATTGCGCTGACACCCGTCTTGCCCGCATCATCCAGGCGAGAGCCTTCCTTGCGTCACGCATCAGCGCGCGGTGTGGGCG
>DASTLD010000081.1:0-5535 GCA_035715345.1 Longimicrobium sp. | reverse complement strand
CCTCGCGGATGCCCTCGCGGCCATAGATGACCGCGCCGGTGGGAAAGTCCGGCCCGCGCACGAACTGGTGCAGGTCCTCCCAGGTGGCGTCGGGGTGGTCGATCAGGTGCACGCAAGCCGCCACCACCTCGCGCAGGTTGTGCGGGGGGATGTTCGTCGCCATGCCCACGGCGATGCCGCTGGAGCCGTTGACCAGCAGGTTGGGCAGCCGCGCGGGGAGCACCCGCGGCTCCACCAGGCGGTCGTCGTAGTTGGGGCTGAAGTCGACGGTCTCCTTGTCGATGTCCGCCAGCATCTCGCCCGCCTGCGGGGCCAGGCGCGCCTCGGTGTAGCGGTACGCCGCCGGGCTGTCGCCGTCGATGCTGCCGAAGTTGCCCTGCCCGTCCACCAGGGGATAGCGCAGGGAGAAGTCCTGCACCATGCGCACGAGCGCGTCGTACACGGACTGGTCGCCGTGCGGGTGGTACTTGCCCAGCACGTCGCCCACCACCGTCGCGCTCTTCTTGTAGGGGCGCGTGGGGGTCAGCCCCGCCTCCTGCATGGCGTACAGGATGCGGCGGTGCACGGGCTTCAGGCCGTCGCGCACGTCCGGCAGGGCGCGCTGCACGATTACGCTCATCGAGTAGTCGATGAACGACTCGCGCATCTCGTCCTCGATCAGCCGGGGCAGGATGCGGGAGACGGGAACGCCGGGCGCGGCCGCCGGCGCGTCGCCGCCGTCCGTGGCGGGCGGAACGGGCGTGAAGTCGTCGGACATCTATCCCTGTGGAACGGATCGGAAAGCGTTGCGGGACGGGCACTTGCCGTCCGCGGGATGATACCCCGCAGGCGCGCGCGCGTGCCCGGCGCGGCGGGTCCGTGGAAGGCGCGTTAAGCTAGCCCCCGCAATGCTTTTCCGCCAGCCCCGCGCGCGTACGTGCGCGTCACGTGCGCATGCGCGCGCGTGATGCGGCCGAACTGCACCTCACGCAGAGCCGCGGAGGACGCGGAGAACGGCGGAGGCAGGCGGAGGCATCCACGCGGCGGGCGGGCGTCTACCCGGGACATGCACCGATGCCGGCCGGCGGTCGCGGATGACGGCGGTGCAGTCCGCGCAGGCGGACTTCGTGCTTCTGGAGGCGCGGTTTCAACCGCCGGCTGGAGGGCGGCGCCGCGCCTCGATAGCCACCCCACGATGGCCCGGCAGAACGGCGGTGCCCCGTGCGTTTCGCCGGACGCCGCCGTGGCCGTACATTGGCGTCATGGCGCAGCCTGCGGAGGGTCCGCCGGCCGCCGCGACCGACCACCCCGCCGAACCATGCGAATCTCCACGCTCTCCCTGACGCTCTCCGCCCTTCTCGCGCTGGCCATGACCGCACCCGCACGGGCGCAGAACCCCACGCCGCCCCCGCTGCCGCCGGCGCCGCAGGTGACGACGCCGGCCCCCGACCCGCGGGACGTCGCGTCGATCGACGCCATCATCGCGGCGCTGTACGACGTGATCTCCGGGCCGGCGGGGCAGGCGCGCGACTGGAACCGCTTCCACTCGCTCTTCCACCCTTCCGCGCGCCTGATGCCCACGGGGCGCGCGCCCGACGGCTCGACCCGCATCGGCGTCGTGGATCCCGCGGGGTACGTGCAGCGCTCGCGGGCGGTGCTGGAGGGGCAGGGGTTCTTCGAGCGCGAGGTGTGGCGGCGGGTGGAGCGGTACGGGGCCGTCGCGCACGTGTGGAGCACGTACGAGTCGCTGCGCACCGCCAGCGATCCCGCGCCCTTCATGCGCGGCATCAACACCATCCAGCTCTTCTGGGACGGCAGCCGCTGGTGGGTGCTCTCCATCGCGTGGAGCGCCGAGACCCCGGACAACCCGCTCCCCGCCTGTTACCTGCCCGGCGCCGCCGCCGCGCCGGGCGCGGACTGCCCCACGTCCTGACGACGGCGAGGCGTTCGTCCGGGATACCACCGCCTGCGCGGGGACCCCGGCGAATGAATTCGCGGCTAGGAAAACGTGATGTCCGCCTGCGCGGACGGCGCTGGTGCAAGGGCGGGCATTGATGCGCACCCCAGCCCTGGGTGCGAAAAACCCTCCCCCGAAGTCGGGGGAGGGTCGGCGAGGAACGAGCCGGCGAGGGGGCCTCCGCGCGCGAGGCAGCCCCCATCAGACGAACGTAATCGCTCCTACTCCTCGTAGTCGTCCCACTTGATGAACTCGAAGGCGGTGCGGCAGTCGCGGCACCAGTACTGGGCCACGCTGAGCTGCCCGCCGAACGGGTTCACCAGGTGCGTGTTGGACCCGTCGCAGAACGGGCAGGGCGCCGCCTCCGGCAGCACGGAGGCCTCGCCCGCTTTCCCCGCTTCCGGCGGCGTCGGCTCCATCAGTCCATCAGCAGCGCGCGGTTCTTGTCGCCGCGGGCGCGGGCGGCGGTCACCTCGTCCAGCGAGCCGCCGGAGCGCCGCGTGGACTCGTTCCACCCGCTCCAGCCCACCTCTCCCGCGTACGTCCAGGCGCCGTCGCGCTGCACGATGCCCAGCTCGTCCGCCAGCCCCGTCTCGATGAGCACCGGCGCCACCCGCGCGATGAAGCGGCGGCGCAGCTCGGACGGCCCGCCGGCCACCAGCCCCTCGTCGGCCAGGCGGCGGCAGGCGGGGGCGTCGTCGCTGCCCAGCCAGCGCAGCGCCTCCGGCAGCACGCGCGCCAGCGAGGCCGCCAGCTCGGGGCGGATCTCCGGCACCGCGGCCATCTTCCGCGCCCACCCGGCGGCGTACTGGAAGTGGAAGCGCTCCTCGTCCAGCATCTTCTGCACGCGGTTGTGCGCGGGCGCATAGCGGCTCTCCGCCAGCGCGGCGTACTGCACCGTCAGCGCGCCGTCCACCAGCAGCGCGGCGGCGATGGTGTCCGCCCAGGAGGCGAACGGCGCGTCCAGCGCGGGGATGCTGCGGTACTCGGCGGCGGGGCGCTCGTGCTCCAGCGTCTTGGGCTCGTCGCCCAGGTCGCCGAGCAGGGCGTAGGTCAGGCGCGCGTGGCCCCACTCGTCCTGCGCCATGGACGACGCGGCGATGGCGGCCTCCAGCGTGGGCGCGCCCAGCATGCGGTCGCTGTAGCGCAGGCCCAGCACGCGCTTGCTGTCCGCGAGCGCCAGGACCAGGTCGCGCAGCGCCTGCCGCGACTCGGGGCCGAGCGCGGCCGCGCTGTCGATGCGCTCCGCGGCGGGAGATGCGACGCTCATCGGCCGCCCCCCTCGCGCACGGCCATGTCGCCGCCGCCGTACGACCCGGTGCCGTGCAGCTTCATCACGTCGGCGTCCGGCTCGCGGCCCAGCATGGTCACGAACTGGCTCTCCCCCGGCTCCACCGGGATGATGGCGGCGCGGGGGACGACGCACATCTCCTCCCAGTTCTGCTCGTCGTACGTCTTCCACGCGTACACGGCAGCCAGCGGGCCGTCCGTCGCGTTGATGAAGCCGATGTGGCGCAGGGGTTCGCCGCGGTTCTTGCGGGCGAAGACCTCGTATACGGGCTCTTTCACGAGAGAGTGCGTGAGTGCGTTAGTGCGTGAGTGCGGAAGTGGTCTCGTGCCGTGTGCAGTTACTCCCGCACTCACGCACTCACGCACTTCCGCACTTCAGTTCACATCGATACGCCGAACGTGCGGAGCGCTTCGCGGCCCTGGGGGCTGATGCGCGCCTTGGTCCAGGCGGGGGTCCACACCTCGTTGACCTTGACCGATTCGACGCCGGGCTCGCGCTGCAGGCGGTCCTGGATGTCGAAGTGGATGAAGGCCATGCACGGGCACGCCGTCGCGGTGAAGGTCAGGTCCACCTCCACCGCGCCGCCGTCCCGGCGGATGTCGTAGATCAGGCCCAGGTCCACCAGCGAGATGGGGATCTCCGGGTCCATCACCTCGCGCAGCGCGTCCCACAGCGGCCCCGTGCGCGCGTCGAACGGCACCGGGTACGCGGCCGGCACGTCGGGCAAAGGCTCGGGCGCGAACGCGCGGTCGTACTCTCGCACTCTCGCACTCTCGCACTTTCGCACTGCCGTCGCCGTCATGCCGCCGCCTCGAGCTGCCGGCGGAAGCCGCGGCCGTCCTGGATGGCCTCCACGAAGCCCTTGTTCGCCGGGCCGCGGCCCTTCCAGCGCTCGAACACCTCGTCCCAGGTGATCTGCCCCTCGCCGAACAGCCAGCGCTTCTCGTCCTCGTCGTACTGGCAGGGGAAGGGGAAGTCCAGCACGTACTTCTGCTCCTCCTCGCTCCAGTGCGCCGGCACGTCGATGCCGATGCTCTCGCACAGCGGCACCGTGCTCTTCATCCACGTCTGCCGCAGCTCGTCGTTGGTCATCCCCTTCAGGCGGTACTCGAGCTGTCCGGAGTGCCGCTTCATGTCGTCCGGCAGGCCGAACCACTCCACCGCCATGGGGAACATCCAGTCCACCGCGCGCTGGATCTGCGCCTTGGCCTCGCCGCCGGCGCCGGCCAGGCGCTTCATCCACATCTCGCCGTGGCGCAGGTGGAAGGTCTCCTCCTGGTCCACCTTGACCAGCGCGCGCTTGAGCGGGCCGTAGCTGGTGTTCTTGTAGACGTCGCCCAGCAGGGTGATGCCGGCGCGGTCGTACAGGCCGTTGGCCACCACCAGCTCCGCCCAGTTCTCCAGCGGGTGGTCGAAGCCGTAGGGGTGCTTGAACTCGTGCGGCTGGCGCCCGTACACGAGCTGCTCCTTGTCCATCCCCAGGTCTTCCAGCAGCCGGTACGCGATGTTGGCGTGCGCCAGCTCGTCCTGGATGATGGCCGTGGCGCTCACCATCGTGTTGGTGGACGGGGCGTCTTTTGCCGCGCCGAAGTACGCCGGGGCGGAGATCAGCTCCGTGTCCGCCTGCACCAGGAGCTGGACGATGAGGGCCTTGCGGTACCCGTCCGTGATGTCCTCCGGGTACTCGACGATGAAGCCGTTCTGGACCTTTTCCTTCAGCTCGTCTTCCGTGAAGCGCGCCATGCTCTCTTCGTCTCCGTCAGCGGTGCCTGGAGGCGTGCTGCCGCCTGCGTTCAACTCGATTCGAACGCTCGTTCGAACGCTCGTTCGGGGAGCGGGATTCTAACCCGCGCGCAAGACGTGTGTCAACCCGATCACGACGGTCGGGTCGGGCCTCGCCGTTCTGCCAGCGGACCCGAAACGCGCCGAGGGGGATGCCGGTGCTCGGCATCCCCCTCGTCTGACGTTGGAGCGCCGCAGGTCAGCCCCAGCAGATGTCGAAGGTTTCGCCGCAGGCGACGCTGCACATCATCGTGCAGTCCATGTAGTTCGTCTCGCCGCACTCGACCGGGTCGTAGGTCTCCACGGGGTGGCCGACGCCGCTGACCGGGTGCGCCGGGCACGTGCACGTCTCGCCGTGCGCGATCACCGTCCCACGGGGCTGCACACCACGCTCGGTGGTGGCGAACGTCTCTACCTGCAGCGATTCCAGCATCAGCTTGCGCATGACGTTCTCCGGTTTCCGTGGTTGCGGGCGTTCGAACACACAGTAGGACGATCCACGACAATTTATCGGAATTTGTCCGGA